>JAKLHB010000072.1 GCA_022710345.1 Planctomycetota bacterium | reverse complement strand
ATTATCTCAATCAAATCTTTGCGCCTAATTTATTTGCTGAAAGTCTTGATTCTCCTTTTGTGCAGGATATTTTCAAGCTCACACAACAGAACCCTTTTTTAATTACTGAATTTGCAAAATTGCTTGTTTTGAATAGAACAATTGTTTTTATAGGCGGATTTTGGACATTAGCGAAAGAAATCATATTTCTACCACTGACACCTGAATATCTCTTGGAACAATTTTGCAAGGAATGTCCAGCCACGGACAAAGAAATGCTCAGCATCATCTTGCAGACTGTTGCGCTCTATAGCCCATTTAAAGAAGAACTATGGGCCTCTCACCCACTTTTGCAAAACTCCCAGGATACAGTTCACTCTATCCTAGATTTACTTTTGAGGAATCATATTTTGCTTCAGCAAAGTATCTCCTCTGGGGTTGAATTTATTCATGCAAGATATGCCAATGCTGTGAATGCCCAAATTGGAACATCACGGCGGAAGCAATTATATAATTGGTTATTGGCTTCTCTTGCAAAAATTGAGCAGCCTTATCGTTTGCTCATGTACGCAGCCCAATCTGAAAACCAAGACCTCATGGCCACGCTCGTGGAATCACTAGGGCACTATTGCCTGGCATTATCCGAGACAGACCTAGGCACTAAGCTCTTTGAACTAGGAATACAAATTTCTCTGAAAGCTGCCAAATACGATATGCTTGCAAAATATAACATTTGGAAAGCAAGCATCAAGCCTAGCTCTGGGGATATTATGGCTTGGGAAAAAATCATTACAACAAAAGAATACCCCATTGAATTGCAAAAAATAGCCCAAGAAGTTATTCGCCAGCCTAGGTTAGCTCAAATGATCTGTCAAAATATTCCTGCTATGCCCCAAAGTGCAGAATACCTGGAAGCTTTGATTATTCCCATTATTCAATGTCTCCCGATGTTTTATAATCCTATGCAGAGTAGCGAAATTTTAATGGCTCTTATGCCATGCTTATCCTATTTTAGGCCAAAGATCATTGTCCAAATCATTCCTGTTATATTGCAAAATATAAAGCATTGGCCACATATTAGCATCAAAGAAAGCATATTTTTGGACTTGGAAAAATTGGTTCCCAAAGATGCCATGCCATTATTTTATGACATAGATTCGTTAATTCCCAATGATTCTACTATAAAGTATTCTTCTATTGTGTATCTTGGAAGCTTAGCGCCTGCATCAGAATATACAAAAATAAATGGCAAAGCAAGTAACTTAGCCAACCCATTAGACCGCATCATGGCACAAAGAAGTTTGGCTCAAGCTGCCATGCAGCATCGTGAGATTGCCATGATTAGCCAAATTTTACTCGAATGCTTAGAAAATATTGAGGTCATTGCTAGCCATAATATCAGGCTTCAAGCATTGCAAGAATTCCTCTCTGGCAAACATGATGCAGCAGATCAATTGCCATTGGAAGATTTTTTACAACATCTTGATACCGCCTCTCAAGAAGTATGTTTCCAAAAATTATTGCACATCGTAGAAGAAACTTTATGCCTTCCAGAAATCATGGAATGCGAACGTATCATTATTCAATTGATTCCTAAAATGCACACAGGGGCATGGATACTTGATGCTGTCCAAGTAGTACTACAACAATTGGATTCTGCAGAAGCATTGGATCGGGGGTTAGGCTATCTCGCTGTAGCCCAAAGCATGATGCAACACGATATTTATCTTTCGTATGAATATCTACAAAATGGTTTAAAAATTACGGGTGAAATCATCAGCAGTATACCAAAAGTTCATCATCCAATACTCGAAAGTTGGTTTATCAAGTCTTTAGCTGTGATTGAACGCATGCCACAAGCATTAGCCACAACATTGTGGAATCAATTAGTTGAGTTGAGCGAAAAACTGGAACCTTTGCAGCGAGACAGAACTTTTTCAGTAGCCGGTGTCCATCTCTTCCAAACAGATCAACAAAAGGCGATTGCTTTTGCTAGCAAAATCCGAAGTTTAGAAATCCGACATCACTTTATTCAACAGATCCTTCAACATAATCCCCAGGATGGATTGCAAAACCTCGAACTTTTAATTTTACAATATGCCGCAGAAAGTTTTGGAATTATCTTTTTAGAATTTCTGGCTCAAAAAGACCTTGGCAAAGCCAGAAAATTTTTACGTTGTCTTCCAAGTAACTTAGACACGCAGATGGCCACCATACAATTTTGTGGAGTACCTGGCAGCAAAATACGACAAATTGTACAATTGTGCAAAGGCAAAATCTCAGATCCGATGACTATATCCAAAGCATGGCATGCTGCAGAATATCTGCTTCAAACAATGCACGAAATAGACCCTTTGGGCAATGAACAAATCTTGGAAACAATCCCAGATGAATATCCAGAAAAAATTCGTTTGATTATGCTGATGATTGTTCATCTTCAAGAAAGTACGCCAGAAGTAGCAGAACTTTGGGAACGCATGGTCACTTTGATCGCGCAGTATGCTTACGAAGGTAACACTGAAATGATCATGCAAGAATTAGCATTCATCCAAGAACAAATACCACACATCTCCCCAGATTTTATCGTGCGTCAACTAGAGACATGGTCAATTAGCTTAACGAATATCCCAGACATTGTCATTCGCATTCAATTGCTCAAACGTTTACTCGAACATATCCATGCATCGTTTCCTAGAGAAGTCCAAGACGTATTGCAAAAATTGCCGTCTGAAATCCGCACCAAAACTATGGAAGAATGGATGCCACAAAAAATTGAAATAAAATCAGACAATAGAACTGCCCATGCTAAAGTAGAACTTTGGGCCTGTTTACGCCTTATCTCCCAAAAAGACCAAGCGCAAGGCAAAGATATCCATCAACTCATTTATCAAGAAATTTTGCGTATGCCAACACCACAACAAAAAATAGATGCATGGAGCACAGCGCTCGCAGCAACAGCAGGCTGGGATCAACGTTTTAGCCAATGGATATTGAGTAAAATTTTAGAATTAGGAGAAAAACTACCTGATCAAGAATGCTCGACATATTATGCCCTCATCAAAACTATTCGTGGTTTGCCCAATGCACTCAAAAATGATCTGATGATTAAGGTCATTGATTATCTCATAGCAGAATCCAAAGGTTGCTTTATCACGAATCCTGATATCCGTTACAAATCACGCGATTTTTTAGATCAATTACAGCAGATTGGCCATCCATTTGCCAACCAAATGGTGCAACGTTTATTACTAAACTTGCTCTCCAAGCCCTTGCAAGAACAGGTGCCAGCCGTTGTTGCCTTTTTTGAACTCATCCATGGAGTTTTACCAGATCTTGAGCCAGCTTGGGTCCGGAGCATTGCTGTGCGCTGGAACATCTTGCCTGAGCAGCCCATATCTGAAGACATGCAGCAAGACCAAAAATTGACGGAAGTCGTGGGATTATCTCAACTCAGCACCTATTTAATCCAAGATACCAAAGAAGCATGCTCTACCAGCTTGCAAATCTTAACCAAAATACAAGATATAGACACTCGCCCAATGTTGCAAGAACAGATTCTTGTAAAGCTTAACTGGCTTTTGGAGCGTATGCAGTGCACCGGCGACCCTGAAAATGATGTTTGGAACAGTATCGCAAGATTAAGATTAGAAGCTGCGAATGAAGCACTTCAAGAAATGTATGAAGAAGATTTTGGAGTGCATTTAGCAAATCGTAAAAAATTATTGGCCCAGTGTTTTTCTCTATTGCAAAAATCGCCAAAAGCCATTAGCCAAGATACTGCTGCAATCATGGATTATCCAGAAATGTCAACAGCTTTGGGACAATTTCAGAAAGAGCTAGACTCTGGGTTCCAAAAGATTTTGCTTCTGAAAGAAGAACCTGACCTACGCAGATATTTCTTTTTATTGATTCATATACTTTGCCAGTTGAGCCGTTCGACATTAGAGCAATGCTCTGCTCCTTGGCTCCATCGTATGATTTGGATTGCTTCGCAAATTGACCCAAGCAAAATGACATCCAGTACTTCAGATATTTTGCAGGTAGATGACTGGCAAAAGATTGGCTATTTTATAGAACAATCTGCTGAAATTGAACCAACGACCACCTTATTGGTGATCTCTAGTTTATTCCGTTCTGAAAAATTAGCCGAAGTCCCATCACTGCTTGAAGAAGAACAAATTTCAGAAGCTTTCCTGGGTTCTTTGCTGCCTAAACTTTCATCCGAATATTTAGCTCAGAAACGCAATCAACTGCTCGCCAAGCTTGCTCAAACTTGGCTGGTTTACGACTGGCATAATGCCTTTATGCTACTCCCTTGGCTAGATGATCCAGTTCTTCGTGGAAAGACAATTCACTATTTCTTGGTGCATGGCTTTGAGCATTATCCAAATGAACGTTCAGCCATTTTGCGCACTGTTTTCCAAATACTGCCGACCATGGCAGAGACACAATATTGGCCGGCTTTAGTGCGTGCTATCGCCAAATATGACACTAGACCCGCATTGGCCCTTGCCAATGCGATTCCATTTGCCAATCAACGCGAAAATGCTTGGAGACAAATGCTGCAATGCCTTTCTTTGGATCAAAAAATAGATTGGCTGGCTCAAATTTCAGAAGAGCAAGATCGAGCCTTTTGTGCGCTCGAGATACTATACTATTTGCCTAATGAGGTCAACCTGAGAATTTCATACTTGCAAAAAATTTGGCAAATTGCCAAAGCTTTCCAAAAAGCTAAATTACGCACTCAACTGGCACACAAAATCCTACGAATTGGAATTCGAGAAATAGATTGCCGTGAAATGAGCCGCCCTGTTTTGGGCTTGATTTTGGAAACTTGGCAAATTGCTTCTGAACAAGACTTTGCAGCAACAGCACAAATCATCGCCACTTCTTTCCCAATGCTGATTAAAATTGCCGATGAAGAAACCGTATTGCGATTATTTAAGATTTTACTAAATTGTATTAAGTAAGTAGTGAAAATAAACTCAGCAGACGTACAAGCCATAAAAAGTAAGGATAAGCAAGTAGCAAAGTTTTGAAAATGGCTAAAAATAAGACTTATCATCAGATAAAATTTTACAATTTTTTGTATATCTTGTATGTGATCTATTACTTTAAATATTGGAATACAAATATATTATGGTTTTCTATGCAAAAGCAAGTACCATTTTAATTAGCTATAGGCACCATGTTATAACCTAATAAATAAGCGTTTTTCGTAGCATTGACCGGCTAATCTATTGAATTTTCCTAAGATTTATTGATGCTAAATTATTTTTCACACATTACTTAACGAATTATATTCAAAGGCCACAAATTAAAGGATAGAAATTATGGGTGATCCATCATCGTTCATCAGCAAATCGTTCCAAACCTTTATGACCGACGCATCGCAACATGCACAAGTTTGGAACACCATGGTCCAAGGCCTGGCTAAAGCCAGTGCATTGGATCGAAAAACATCTGCCTTAGCTTATTTGGCCGTGCTCGCTGCATTGCGATTAGAGACAGGGATTCCATTTCACGTCCAAATTGCCAAACAAGCCGGAGCTTCCCGAGAAGAAGTCATCAGTGCGATTTTAGTCGCTCTTCCCGCTGCGGGCCATATCGTGACCCAAGTTTTGCCAACTGCACTTGCAGCTTATGATGCAAAGTAAGGCTTGTGGCTATAGCAAAAAGTTTAGCCTATAAAAGAATGGACAAATTGAGCCGACTTGCATACGACCCAATTTGTCCATTTATTCTTTGATGCCAATGCTACTTAGAATGCAAGGCATATTTTGCTTGATTCCTACGAAATTTTTTTGCGTGCCGAGTGATCGGCTTCCGCGTACTTAGAATGCAAGGCGTATTTTGCTTGATTCCTACCGTATCCATTCGACCACAGATTCCAAAGGTTTTCGAGGCGGCATAGCATCTACTTCTGTGGGATGTCCAAAGGCCAAGATGGCAACTGGGCGGAACTGGCTAGATAAATTTAAAATTTTACAGACTTTGGCTTCTGTGAATGCACCAATCCAGCAGGCACCTAATCCTAATTCATGGATGACTAAAAGCATGTTTTGCATGGCAGCGGCTGTGTCCTGAATTGCATATAGACCTTGCCCACGTTCTCCATACCGGCTACTTGCCTGAATTTTATCAATGCAAACCACAATGCAGCCAGCGCTTTCAGTAACTGCAATCTGGCTATAAGCAGCTTCGCTCAATTTTACAAGCATGGCCTTATTGGTGACCACATAATATTTCCAAGGCTGGAGATTTCCTGCGGATGGAGCATAAATCCCTGCTTCTAGAATTTTGCGAATGCTATTTTCATCAACAGGTTGGTCGCTAAATCTCCGAATGCTACGGCGTGCTTTAATTGCATCAAATAACGTCATAACGCTTTCTCCTTTTAGAATTTAAGGTGTTATAAAAATAAATCATTACACTTAAAGGTATCAAGGACAAAAATTAAATTCACTTAACTTATTGAAATATTTTGTATTAAATTTTAAATAAAACTCAGTATGATGCAATTATGACAAAAAAAGATTGACAAAGCTAGTAGAAAAAATTATGCTAACATTGATTGGAAAATGATAGCAAAAAAGTAAAGCGCTTTGAATTTGCTTGGTCAGGTAAGTGAAAATTATAGAAGCAAGTCTATGAAATTAAGCCAGTTATTTGTTTTATATAATATTGTATTGAAAGATTAGATTTAAGTTATATATCCACATATTCTTAAGCGAGAATAATAGAACTCTCGATAAGATATGCGTTGCAAGCAAAGTTTTTTGCCGCAAAGCGGTTTGGGAATAAAGCCTGGGGTTTCTAACCCCATGTTATATCGAGTCTTATCGTGTCCTGACGGACACAGGAAAAACGTAGCATTCTATCAAATAGAACTTTTGTTTCCGAGCGAATTTTTTTTGATTGATACAGATTAAGATCTTTTTTTAGTGCTATTCTAGCACAACAAGTTAGAATTTCTGAAAATCCACAATAAAGCTTTATTTATGCAATACGGCATCTGTATAAGTCTTTTAGATATAAAGACTTGCCAATCGAGTCAGAGGATACAATAGAGTATGCAAATATTTCATAATTAGGATATTTTGTTGATTTCTCCCTTTTGTGTTGAATATGCTGTGGTTTTGTCATCTTTAACTACAAAATATTAAAGACGAGGGGGTATTTATGAAAACTCAAGCTTTGAAAACTCTATATTGTTTAGCATGCATTGCCATGATGCCTATTTTTGCTCAAAATTGGGTGAATGTGGGTACTGCAGGGTTTTCGGCCGATGCAACATATTTTACATCGCTGGCTTTTGACAGTAGCAATGTTCCTTATGTGGCTTACTCAGATAATGCAAATAGCAGGAAAGCCACTGTCATGAAGTTCAATGGCACTGATTGGGTTTTGGTAGGAACTGCGGGTTTTTCAGATGCCCAAGCACGCTACCTCTCGCTAGCGTTGGATAGCAGCAATGTCCCTTATCTCGCCTATGCGGATGATGCGGTTGGGACAAACGCCACTGTCATGAAATTCAATGGCGCGGATTGGGTTTTGGTAGGAACTGCGGGATTATCACCCAGTGGCACAGCAGATCTTTCGCTGGTACTAGACAATGGCAATGTTCCTTATCTCACTTACTCAGACAACGGAAGTGGCGGGAAAGCCAGTGTTATGAAATTCAATGGCACAAGCTGGGTCACAGTAGGCACTGCAGGGTTTTCAGCAGGTGTAGCAACTTCTAATTCACTTCACTTGGACAGCGGCAATATTCCTTATGTGGCTTATCGCGATTGGGCAAATAGCAATAAAGCCACTGTTATGAAATTCAATGGCACGAGTTGGGAATCTGTAGGCACTGCAGGGTTTTCGGCCGGAGGAACAGATTATACATCACTCGAATTGGACAGCAGCAATGTTCCTTATATCGCTTACAAGGATGTATCCCTGAGCAGTAAAGCCACTGTTAAGAGATTCGATGGCACGAATTGGGTTACAGTAGGCACTGCGGGATTTACGAGCAACCCCATAGCTTCTGCTTCACTCGAGCTAGCTAGCAGCAATGTTCCTTATATCGCTTACTCAGATACTGTCAATGGCTACAAAGCTAGTGTCATGAAATTTAATGGCACGAGTTGGGCATTATTGGGCAGTGCAGGTTTTTCAACAGGCCAGGCAAGCTATCTCTCAATCGAGTTAGACAGCAGCGATATTCCTTATGTTGCGTACTCAGATTCTAGCTACAGTGGGAAACTTGTTGTCAAAAAATACCAGGCACCCACAGCAATTGAGCTAGTATTTTTCAAGGCAGCGTATGGTGCAGATCACATAGCCATTACTTGGGAAACCGCTACAGAATTGGACAATGCTGGGTTCTATATCTGGCGAAGTGAATGCCAGCATAGCGCAGACCAGACCCCAGAGCCAAGCACCTACACCAAAATCACCGGCTTGCTGATTCCATCCCAAGGCGGGGCTACTTGGGGCGCAAATTATGGCTTTGCAGACTTTGCCATCCAACCAGGCAAGACGTATTGGTACAAGCTTGAAGATATCTCCAACCAAGGCACGAGCACATTCCACAAGCCTGTGAAAGTGTTTTCTGGAACCTTGCTGAATTGGCACAAGTAATCAGGTAGGTATGATGTAGTCATGAAGATATCGGCGCACGGTTCAAAAGTTTATGTCCTAAGAATTCAGCATCACATTGACGTGAGTGAGCATAACAAAATAGAACGCGCATTAGGGCGACCAGGCACCAGCAGGACATTCCTACTAGCAGATATGACAAAGACTTTTGAGCAATCACCTATAACGCCTTTTGCGAAACTTCGCAACATGTTTTGTTTTGTATATTGTTGATTTTTTGCTTTTGTAATATAAGAAAGGACATAGCATTATGAAACCTTTATTGGTAAATCGTTTTTGCTTGATCTTTTTGATATTCATCGTTATTCTGCCGGTTTTTGCTCAAACTTGGACTGCAATAGGGACTGCTGAGGGGTTTTCGGCGGGGCAGGCAAATGATACATCTATATCAGGTAAGTATATTGCTTATCAGGATGCCGGCAATGGCAATAAGGCAACAGTGATGCAGTTCAACGGCACCAATTGGGTCATGGTCGGTACTCCTGGGTTTTCGGCTGGAATAGCCTCTGACATTGCAGTTCAACCAGGCTCAGGCTCTATCGTTTACGCTGCGTATAGCGATGGTGCAAATGACAATAAGATCACGGTCATGAAATTTGATGGAACAAGCTGGAGCCTGGTTGGCCCTGCTGGGTTTTCGGCAGGTGCAGCAGCATATATTTCGATAACTTCCGATCTTTATGTTGCTTACCAGGATGCCGGAAATGGAAATCAAGCCAAAGTGATGAAATTTGACGGAACAAACTGGGTTCAAGTAGGAATCTTGGGGGTTTCTGCTGGAGCAGCCTCTTATATATCTCTATGTTGGAAAGATACTTTTTACATTGCTTATAGAGATGGTTACTATGGAGACAAAGTCACGGTTAGAAAATTCAATGGCATAAATTGGGAAAACGTAGGCAATGAAGGATTTTCAGATGGAACAGTAACTTACACTGCTGTAGGAGTAGGAGCAGGCAATGTTCCTTATGTTGCTTATCAGGATTCTTTCTTTAGCAATAAAGTGATTGTAATGAAACGTCCTAGTGAAGCTGGTTGGGTGTCAGTGCTTACTCCTTTTTCAGCAGGACAGGCCAATGATATCAGCATGCGCTTTGATAGCGCTAATACCCCGTATGTCGTTTACCAAGATGTTTCACATGGTAAGAAAGCAGTCATGATGAAATTCGATGGCACCAGTTGGGTGCCAGTCGGTCCTGCTACCGGGTTTTCGGCCGGACAAGCAAATGACATCTCTTTCTACTTCAATAGCGATAGCGGTGTCCCTTATATTTCTTATCAAGACGCTGCCAATAGTAATAAAGCCACGGTTGTGAAATTTGATGGGACCAATTGGGTGCCTATTGGCACTATTCCTGGGTTTTCCGCGGATCAAGTATCTTATACCAATATAGCCATAGACAGCAGCAATGTTCCTTACGTTGCTTATCAAGATATTGGCAATGGCAATAAAGCCACTGTCATGAAATTCAATAGCAAAAATTGGGTTACAGTTGGTTCTTCTGGCTTCTCTGTTGGCCAAGCGTCGTATCTATCCCTGGCATTCGACAGCAGCAATGTCCCTTATATCGCATACAGAGATGCTGGCAATACGAATAAAGCCACAGCCATGAAATTCAATGGAACCAATTGGGTGCCAGTTGGTCCTGCTGCTGGCTTTTCTGGGGGTGGAGCATCTTATACATCCATGGCTTTGGATAGCAGCAATGTTCCTTATGTTGCGTACCAAGATGCTGGCAATAGCTCAAAGGCTACGGTCGTGAAATTCGATGGGACCAATTGGGCCGCGGTTGGCACTGCTGGATTTTCTACTGGTCAAGCACAATATACCTCGCTTGCCATAGATAGTACCAATGTCCCTTATATCGCTTATAGAGATGTATGGAATAGTTCTAAGGCCACAGTCAAGAAATTTGATGGAACCTCGTGGGTCACAGTGGGCACTGTAGGATTTTCTGCTGACCAGGCATCTTATCTATCTTTAGCATTTGACAGCAGCAATGTCCCTTATGTTGCGTTTCGAGACTATGCAAATAGCAATAAAGCAACGCTGATGAAATTCGATGGAAGCAGTTGGGTCACGGTAGGCGTTGCAGGATTTTCTACGAGCCAAATATATTATACATCCCTTGCCATGAGCACCACGAACGTTCCGTATGTTGCTTATCAAGATTATGGTGTGACTGGAAAAGCCACAGTCATGAAATTCGATGCCAAAGCTTGGACCACAGTAGGCACTGCTGAATTTTCCCCTGATTTGGCAGAATATGTCTCTCTTGCCCTGGATAGTAGCAATGTTCCCTATGTTGTTTACAAAGACAAGGCAAACAGCTATAAAGCCACAGTCATGAAATACCAAACCACCACAGCCATTGAGCTGCTGTCTTACAAGGCAGAATATCGCGAAGATCATATCGCCATTGACTGGGAAACCGCTACAGAATTTGATAATGCAGGCTTTCATATCTGGCGAAGTGAATGCCAGCACAGCATAGACGCAGACCAGGTGCCATCACCAAGCACCTATACCAAAATCACTGGTTTGCTGATTCCAGCCCAAGGCGGGGCCACTTGGGGCTCAAAGTATAGCTTTGCAGACTTTGCCATCCAACCAGGCAAGACGTATTGGTATAAGCTTGAAGACATTTCCAACCAAGGCACGAGCACCTTCCATGCACCTGTGAAAGTTTCCGCAAATCCATTATATTAAAGAAAAAAGACAGGCAATTTTTGGCTTGACATAATGATGACAATTTTTTAATATAGCCAGAAATTGCCTATTCTTTTTGAACTTTAACAATATTTGAATCATAAAAGGAATCAATATGGCAAAAAAAACTATCATTTTATCTACGTTATTGTTATGCTTATTGTTTTTAAGAAGTGGTTATGTCCATGCTGAATTAGTGGTCCATTGGACATTTGACGATGGTACGGCTCAAGACAAAGCCGCTGCTGGTGTAACGTTAAATGGGATAATCCCAGGTGGATCATACACTCCTACATATCTAAGTACTGGAGGGATCAATGGATCTGGCGCATTCCGATTTGATGGAAGCGATGATTTTTTGACTCCAAGTTTTGTATACGATATGGGTAATGGAGATTGGAGTGTTAGCTTCTGGATCAAAACAAGCGATACATCCACTTACTATGGATACGAAGGCACTCCAGCAGTTTCTGTAATTGGAGATACCACCAATGCAGTCGGCTTTGGTGTTGGTATAGAAGGCGGTAAAGCCACTCTGACTCACTTCTATAGTGGCTGGAGGACCATCAGTGGAAGTACAAATGTGGCGAACAACATTGGCCATTATTTGACATTTATCCACCACAGTGTTGGCAAAGTAGATATTTATGTTGACGGTAATGCAGAAATCTTAGGTGCAGCCTCCTATGATGGGCAGTATGCGTATGTCATTCGGGATATTGGCCGGTCTTATGATCCCAAATATGCGAACATGACCTTGGATGACTTTAGAATTTACAACCATGCTCTTTCCTCGACAGAAGTGAGTCAATTCGTAGTGGGTGTGCCAGAGCCAACTAGCCTAATTGCCTTGCTCATGGCATTGTGTTTTTTTTATTTAGGTAGAAAAAACACAAAATAAGCTCTATTTTATGTTGCAAAATAAAAGAAGTAATTGTATTCTTTGCAATATATTAAGTTAGCTAGTCCCAGCAACCCAAAGGAGTGAGTGCTTATGAAATTATGGTTAACCCTACTGATATTAAGCATTTATCTTACAGCCCAGCCTGGTATAGGGCTAGCTGGTAAAGTGGAAACATTGAAGAAACAAGTGGAGGAAAATGGGGGAATGTTGCTGGATAGTGATTCTGGCAAAATCAGCCAAAGCAAGTTCACCCGCAGCTTTTCCTTGGATCGCAATCGAAATTATCGTATCTTCCTGGTATTTGATCGTGAACCTTCGGATTTTCAAGCTGAATGCGTGGTTGAGGGTAGCAGCAGCCACAAACGTCGAACAAGCTCGCCAGATGGAACTGAATACCACAATATATCTTGCTATCATTGGTTTTTGATGACATTCTCAAGCAGATTAAAAGTCGAAATTAAATTTTCGAAAGCACGAGATTTTGAAGGCATTGCTGAATATGCTATTCTAATCTGCAGTGCTGGAAGAGGCCAATGGCAACCATGCCGTCGCATGAGCGATGGTTTTGGAAATGTCTATGAGTTGCAAGAAGACAACCGCACTGTGTTCCGCAATGGGCGCAAAGCATTTGACATCAGAAAATATGAAATTGCTCATTTGTGTGTTACCCAGCATGGAACCGTATTCTTAATAACAACAGAAGGATATGTGTTACGTCAGAATGCTCTTTTAATCAAACGTTCTGGCCGCAAGGCGGTGTGGATGGTTGGAGGCAAACAAGATAGTCTCTATATCCTTTTTGCAGATGGAAGTGTATACAATCGCAGTGGTCAACTTGTTTATCTACGACATCAAGAACATACTGCGGTTGATCTTGTGGAAGACAATAGCACAGTTTGGGTGATCACAAAAGAAGGCGAGCGTATTGAGATGTATAGTCCAACACGAGTCGTTCCTAATCCAAATCCAGATTAGTCGGCAAGTTAAAGTGCACATATCCATTAGGAAGGAATTTTATGCTCTACCATGTCTTCCGATTTTTTTACTATTTCGTAGCCGCTGTTGATTTAATCTTGATTGTACTTCTGGCTTTTGTATCTTCTTTTTTACCAATGGCAATTTCCAAGTACTTTATGCATGCGCTATTTCAAAAAATGTGCCGTGCATTTGTCCGGTTTTTTGGGATTGAGCTGCATATCCATCATAACTACACAGGAGAATTGCCTAAACATTATATTTTAATTGCCAATCATCCTTCTGGCGCAGATATTGTCATCGCCAATGCTTTGTTTAAGGTATATCCCTTAGCCAAAGAAGAAATTAAGCAGTGGTGGTTCTTAGGAAGAATTTCCAAAGCAGCAGGGATTGCATTTGTTAAACGCGAAGACAGGGAATCCCGCCATGCAGCCAAAGAAAATCTCTTAACATACGTCTCCATGGGAAAAAATCTCTTGATTTATCCAGAAGGCGGCTGCTTTGGAAAGCATCTACGGCCTTTTAAATACGGGGCATTTGATATTGCTATGGCAAGCAAGTTACCGATTTTGCCCATTTATTTTTGCTATGAGGCAGAAAATAGCTTTGAATGGGGCGATTATGGCCTCATACGGCATATAATCTACCTTTTGACAGCACCGAACAAGCACGCTCATTGTTATATTTTCCCTCCTGTGGAATCTAAAGATTTTACGGATGCTCAAGCATTTGCAGAACATCTACATTGCCAATATGAGTCATGGGAAAAGAAATATCGTTTAGAATATCTTTAAGATTGTGAAAGGTTTTTATGAATAAAATTATTGTTGTTCTAGTGTTGATTGCGATTGCTGGCGGTATTGTATGGATTCTAGGCAAGCAAGCTCCTAGCACAACCGGCCTCTATAGTGATTTTTTGCCAGAATCCAGTATGATCGTCGTGAATCTCCCATGCCCAGAAGTATTCTTACAAAAATTTGATGCTGAAAAGCACCGCAATTTGATCCAATTGCTGAGCATGGAAAGCATGCGAACAATGGGCTTTGACATCACAAATGCACAAGATTTGATGGACAAAGGAGTTGATCTCAAAAAACCATGCGGGTTTGCTATGGCAGATGTGCTCAGCATGACCATGGTCTTTTTTGTAGGTGTGAAAGACGAAGCCAAATTTCGAGATTTTGTAGAAAACAAGGTTTTCAAAGACCAAAACCTCATTTCTACTAAACTAGCGGGTGTTCCATGCTTATTGGAAGGCGACGAACAAAGCCCAGAAGCCATCCATTGCTATCAATCTGGTTATTGGTTTGTATTTGGCACACGTAATTTTATGTTCCGCAAAGATTTACCACAAAAATTTTCCGATGCTATCGAAGGTAGCAAGGGCCGCTTGAGCCAATATGCACCATTCGTAGAATGTGAACAGCAAGCCAAAGGCGATCTTTTTTTCTATATGGATTATCCAAATTTCATGAATATTTCCATGAGCCAGGCTAAACTCGCCATGCCACCAGAACAGCATGCCATGATAGATAATATGATCAAGCTAGCCCAAGAATTTACCGGCCTTGGTGTTGGCTTAGAATGGGCAAAGGAAAAGCTCATTGTTCGAAATTATATGGGCGTTCAACCGAATTCCCAAAGCTTAAAATTTTATCAAGCTGCTGGCAATTGCGCAGACATTCTGCAGAAAATGAAGCCTGATCCATTGGTTTCTATAGTCAATATCACAGATATGGGAATCGTTTGGGCAATGAATAAGCAAAGCTTGAACATGTTCTTGCAACTTGTTCCTGCAACCCAAAAATATAAAAATATAGAAGAACTCTTTGCTGAAATCCAAGGCATTTTGCAAAAGGAATTGAACATCACTGTTGATTTTGAAAAAGATTTAGTCCAAAATCTCCAAGGTAGTGTTGTTCTAACCCTCAATTCGCTGCCCAAAGAGATGAAAATAACAGGTGAACTTTTCACAGCCATTAAGCTCAAAGATCCTGAAAAAATGGCAAAACTGCTTCAGAATATTGCAACTGGCCTCAAAGCAAAGTATCCCGACTGGCCTATTCAAGAAGCTAAAGCAGGCATGTACAACGCATATTATCTTGATATTTCCAAGCTTATGCCACAAGCTGAATTAGAACCAATGCTTGCTGTGATAGATAACTATTTAATTTTTGTCAGTCGAAAAGCCATGGTTCCAGAACTGTTGGAAGGCAAGGGCAGCTTTTTGCAAAAAACATCCAATCCAGAATTGGCCAAAGCCTTTCAAAATGGTGCACCTAGCGCAGGTTCTATCCAATTAGCAAAATTAGTAGATCAATCTCTTACACTTGCCGGAGTTGCTCCAGCAATCTATAGCAATGTCACGAAGATATCCAATCATTTTCCAATCCTTTGGTGGACCAGCACCGTGCATCCAACAGGCATAGATGCAAAATTGGTCTTAGAAGCAGACGATGATATTGTGGCGATTCTCTTGCAACAAATGGCCCAAGGCATGAACCCAGACCAAGAACAAGCTCCCCCTGAAACTCCCAACGAAGAATCCGTAACACCTCAAAGCCCAACAGAAAAATAGTGTTTTATCAAAAATACCCGCAAATAAATCATGCGGGTGTTTTTTTTGGCTAATTCCCGTCAAGGCGTGATCTTTTTGATAGTATTGGAAGGAAAACACGATCTTTGCTTCAGTCGCTTGTAGAAGCATTGATGTATTTGCCACATCGCCTATGAGAAAATATGACAGAACAAGAACTTTTCCCAAATGTGTATTAGTTCAGATGATAAGTAACAATTTGTAACCGTCGGGCATATTCATTCGGAGAAAGACCTTTGAGCTCACGTCCCTGGTGAGGACGATCATTGTAGTAATCATCCTCAAAAAGAGTAAGTAAAGGCTTGAGTTGTGGAGGCTCTTGCCAGGATTTAGTGATCAAAAACTCTTTGAGGGTTCTCACAAAGCGTTCGGCAATACCATTGCTTTGTGGACGATGTGGAGCCAAAAGGACACGTTTAAACTCACGCAGGTCTGCGAGTTCTTTCAGGATTTTGGCCTTGAAGTGAGCCCCACGATCTGCGATCAAATATTGGAGTTCACGAGGCAAAAGTACTTTAAAGAGTCTAGTACCATCTCCGCAGTAACATTAGCGCCTGCAACAAACATCGGGATGCCCAAACATTGGCGAGTGCAATTATCAATGACCACCAA
>JAKLHB010000071.1 GCA_022710345.1 Planctomycetota bacterium | reverse complement strand
TTTTACATCTCTCAATTCGGCTTGGGCTCTCTCTAGCTCTTCTTGCTTTGCACGAATGAGTGCGAGTTTTTCTGCTTCAGCATTGCGTGATTTAGCCTCAGCTTCTTCATATTTTCGTCGCCAAAGGTCACGTTGTTTTTGTTCTCTTTGCAGCGTGCGATCTTTATCGGCTAAAAGCCTTTCAAATTCTTCGCGTTCTTTCTGAGGCAACATGGATGGCAAGCTCACTGTCGCTACACGCTCCCCAGGTTCTTCGACCAAGGAAGGCGGTGGCTTAGGCAATGTTTTTGCCATTTCTGGAAATTTTCCAATTTCTTCTTGTTGGCTACGCAGCTCTTCTCGTTGGCTTAATTCTTCACCAAATGCTTTTGCTGCAGAAGCATCAAGACGTTTGCTCATCAAATGATTGACCTGAGAAGGAGTCAGGTATTTTTTTTGCTTACAAATAGTGAGCAAAGGGACTGGAGTTTCGCATTTTTCATATTCTGCAATGCATTCCTGTAGTTGCTCTACAGTCAAATATCCATATTCCACAGCCTGGAATACAAAAATGCGCTCCAATGCTTTCTTTTTTGATAACGCATTTGCTACCATGCAGTTCTCCGTTATGATTCTTCCCAAACGCCAATCGCAGGGTAATTGCGATAGAGTTCTTTTACATCTAACCCATATCCTACTACGAATAACGATGGGATGCTAAACCCAATATAATCCATCTGCACTGATTTGGTAAGCATTTCTTTTTTTAAGAGCAGGGTACATACTTGAATGCTTGCCGGCTGGTATTGAGCTAGGTGATCTAATAAAAATGCCATTGTGTTGCCAGTATCAATGATATCTTCTACTAAAAGAATGTGCTGATGTTGCACTTTTTCAGGCGCTATGTCTGTAACAAATTCTAGTTGGCCAGCTTTTGTAGCACCTCGGTAGGAAGAAACGCGAATGAATTCACATTTTATTGGGAGGTTGATGGCCCTTACCAAATCAGCCATGAATATGAAAGACCCTTTGAGAACTCCAAGCACCAAGATTTGCTTGCCTTGGTAGTGATCTGTGATTTCTTTGCCTAACTGTCTCACTCGCTCAGCTATCTCTATTTCAGAATAGAGTACTTTAATATTAGCCATTCTATGCCCTTTATTGCAACAAAATCAATAAAATAATATTAGCGATCAACGACAAACAACAGCCAGCAAGAATTTTTCCGTAAAAAGGCGATAAAGGAAATACAGTTTTTTGAAATTTTTGCCATTCTGCTTTGAAAGCTGCTAACCCGTCTTTTTCATGAGAAATCTTTTGCGGAGTTTTTTCGATTGGTATTTGCACTGGCACTGGTTCTGGCACTGGTTCTGGTGAAAGCGGCGGTGGTTTGGGGAGCTTAATACTGATCGTATCTTCTACCACTTTGGGTAATAGTTCTTTGTAAGACCCTATTTTATAGGTTCCTATATCATTTAGCAAAAAATTATGAATGGCAGCTTGGAGTTCATAAGAATACTGATATCTTTGTTTAAGATCTTTACTTAACGTACGATCAATGATTAAAGATAGAGAATGAGGGATATCTGCGACCCCATAAACGGGAAGTACGGGTTCCATCTCTCGATGTTTGAGAGCGATTTCTTTTGGATTTTTGCCTGCTAATGGCGGCTTACCAGTTACAATAGTATAGATAATACTACCAAGAGAATATACATCCGAGCATTCATCAAGGTCTTGACCCAAAAAAAGCTCAGGAGCTACAAAATTCACCACTTCTCTGCTAGGAGTAATCTCGCCTTCATTGCAAAAATTAATTTTAATTTGCCCGCCTTTGCCTAATAAAACGCGGTCTGGATGCAAACACCGATGAACAACGCCTTTTGAATGCGCTGCGACTAGCCCCCGTATGATGTCTTTTGCCAATTCAGCGGCTGCAGCCCAATGAAGTCTAGGATTACGTTGCATCAAATTATACAAATTTTCGCCAGGAATGTATTCCATAACTGCGTAGATGAACCCTTCATGTTCACCAGTTTCATAAACTCGAACAATATTCTCATGGTCTAACTGGCAAATATTCATAAGCCTTTCGACGATTGCATCATGATTGCAAGCATAAGGATCTGGAGAAAAAATTTTCATAGCAAAAGTTTGCTGGTTTTGTTTTTTTAGGACAAGGTATACATTGCTATTTTCAATTCGTTGGATCACCTGATAATCAGCAATACTTTGCCCAATTTTTATCTCATTTGTTGCCTGTTCTAATACATTGCCTTCGTTAGACATATTATAATCTCTTTATAAAATCAACTTAAGTTGTTTATGAAGAAAACCCAAGTTGCTAGTTGTTCAAACTAGTAACATATTGTTTGAAAAAGATTAATAAGAAAATTAAAATAGTGGCTTCATTTCTGGCTCCACATTCTTATCAATAAATTTAAGTATCAGTTATGCAGATTGATACTTATTCATTGCTGCACCAACGGGCAGAGTTACCTGCCAGTCCACTGGGGCTCTGCACCAGCGGTAGGTATCATACCATATCTCGCTACGGCCCTAGTCAACTAGCAACTAGGGTCATCAATAATGGCATTTTATTGTAGCATAGATTGATTGAGCCTGCAATAAATTTTTATCTCAAATTTGATTTTTCAAGAACATAGCAGAAAATTTATGGAATGCAGAGAAATTCGTTTGTAACTATGCTGTAATCCGGGTAAAATCATTACATACGCTCTTATTCTTTGATAAATACAGCGCAAAGCTCTTTTTGCCGCTGCGCTGATGGAATACCTATCATGGAACAAACAGAAATCGTTTCATACGTTGGAGTGTTGGAAAAGATTATCTATAGTTCACCAGATCAAGCATTTACAGTGGCACTATTAAACTGCCAAGACCGAACCATCACAGTTGTAGGAAATATGATTCCGAGTGTACAAGGTGAAAAATTAAAAGTATCTGGCTATTGGAGTAAACATGCTAAATATGGAACTCAGTTTACAGTGCAAAGCTTTGAGGTATTATTGCCAGATACGCTGTTTGGAATTGAAGAATATTTAGGATCTCGCATCTTACCTGGCATTGGTCCTTCTTTTGCAAAAAAATTGGTAACTCTTTTTGGTGCTAAAATTTGGGACATTTTAGAGCATGAGCCACAAAAGCTTCGTGATGTGGATGGAATCGGACCAAAGAAATATAAAAAAATCGTGGAAGCATGGAAAAAGCAGCAAGGAGGGCATAAAACATTATCTTTGCTTGCTAGCTTTGGTATCTATGGCAATCGGGCAAAAAAGATTTGCGATTATTATGGCGGTAATGCTATTGCTATTGTCCAACATCATCCATATCGCCTTGCAATTGATATTGATGGGATTGGCTTTATCACTGCCGACCAAATTGCTCAAAAAGTCGGCACTGATCCGCAAGACCCTGATCGTATTGAAGCAGGCATTTTGCATTGTACTCAGGAAGCCCAAAACCAAGGCCATTGCTATTTGCCTCAAGAAGACTTGATCCTCGCCAATCAAGAACTACTGAAATTAGATGCAGATGTCATTTTGCCTGTGGTAGAGCGAATGGCTCAGGAAGATAAAACCATTCATCGAGTGGATGAAGAAGATCGTCCAATCTACCCTAAATATCTATATTTATATGAAAAGAACATTGCCAGTATTCTTTTGGAAAGCCTCCAAAATAAGCTGATGAAAATTGTTTCCAATATGGCTAAATTTTTGCAGGAAATTCAACAAGAAATGCATATTACTTTTGTTGAAACGCAGATCCAAGCCATTCAAGAAGCCATTTCACAAAAAATTTGCATTATCACAGGCGGCCCTGGTGTTGGAAAGACTACGATCATCAAAGCCCTGGTGCATATTTTGCAAAAACGTGGAGATCGCATTGCTCTTGCTGCTCCAACAGGCAGGGCTGCAAACCGGCTTCCAGAAGCAACAGACTGTGATGCCACCACCATTCATCGCCTTTTGCGTTTCAATCCTCACACAGGGGCATTTGACTACAATGCTTATCACCAAATGCCATTAGATCACTTGATTATTGATGAAACTTCCATGGTGGATATTTCGCTTGCGTATCATTTGCTTTCGGCTGTGGAAAAAGATACCAGCATTACTCTCGTAGGTGATGCAGATCAACTACCATCTGTGGGGCCAGGGAATTTTCTCGCTGATTTAATTCAAAGCAAAATATTTCCTGTGGTCAAATTGCATCATATATTTCGGCAGTCCCAAGGCTCCTCCATTGTCCATGTTGCGCACTCTGTGAACTCAGGCCGAATTCCTAAGATCATGAACCAAGCAGATTCTGATATATTTTTTATGCCTGTGGAATCTCCTGAAAAAGGTGCTGAACTCATTGTAGATTTAGTCACCCGCAGACTTCCCCAAAAATATGGATTTGATTCTAAAACAGATATTCAAGTCATTACACCTATGTATCGCGGCCTTGTAGGGGCGGAGCATCTCAATGATATTCTTGCTGACTCGGTCAATCCTTCTGGCCTGCAAATTGGCACACGCTCTTTCCGCCAAGGTGATAAAGTCATGCAGATCGTCAACAACTATGATAAAGATGTGTATAATGGAGATATTGGGATCATTATGCATTACCATAAAAAAAGTCAAGAATCTATTGTCATTGATTTTGGAGACCACCGATATCTTTCGTATGTACAAAGCGAGTTAGATGAATTAGTGAGATCGTATGCTATCACGATCCATAAATCGCAAGGAAGCGAATATCCTGCTGTGGTGATCCCTATGTTTACAGAGCACTATATTATGTTAGAACGTAATCTGTTATACACAGCTATTACAAGAGGGAAAAAACTTGTGGTATTAGTTGGTGAGTGGCGCGCATTGCAAATTGCCATTCAACGTGTTCGTGCTCTTCATCGTTATACCAGACTATCAAAATATTTGACTGCAAATTCAGAGCTATCTGATGACTTTGCATAAGAGGAACTAACTATGCAACCTTCCAAAGAACCAGCAAATCCAGATTCAGATATTGATAATGAAATTGAGGACTTAGAAGAACACTCCATGTTTTCGATCAGCAAAGATGATCTTTCAAATTTTGGCCGAAATTTTTGGCAGTTTTTGAAATTTTATAAAGAAGTTTTGTGCGAAGATCCTGTGGCCGAAAGCGACCCTGCCTATTTTTTACCTAGCTTGGCTATATTGGCAGCCTTTGTGATTGGATCGGCTGTTTGCTTTTTTAATGTATTTAGCATTTTGCCAGGCCATTTATCAGGTACTTTTTTTTATAAAGGATTGATGTCTTTTTTGTTATCCTTTATATTTTGTTTAGGAATTGTTGGTGGCTTAAAAATCAGCACCATCCTTTTTCATTCTACGGTTCTTATCCAAGATATTGCCATTGCAGCAGCAATTTTTACGTTGCCCGCAATGATTGGATTATTTTTCTTCTGGCTATTTTCTTATGCTAGCCTGATTTTATCCTTTTTTTTGCTTTTTATTGGGCATAGCACTGCGATTGTCGGCATATACGCAGCCATGCCTAAGGTTTTGCTCCTAAAAGGAGGCCCTCGTTTTTTTGCGATTTTATTCTCGTTAGGTACGGCTGTTTTTAGTGTTGGAATTTTGCTTAGAATTTTTGCATAACATTGCACAGCCAAGAAAGGGGGTTGTTATGGCCCAATTTCGAGAATGGCTTGCTGACTCAAGCTCGATTGCTTTGGTGCTTTCTCCCCTCAATCCATCAGACCCGGATTCTACTAGCACAGAAGCAATTCTTGCATTTTTTCCCAAACAAGGCAAAACTGCGTATGTTGATCTTAGTCAACATCAGATACATTTGGCTGAGCCTATAGTCTTGCTCAAAGAGAAGCCGTTTGCATTGTCTTGCTTAATTCCAGGTTTATATAGCCAAGATAAAGTTGAAATCACCATAAGCCTTTGCATGATATTATTTTTAGATGTAGAATCAATCAAATCTTTGCAATGCTTTTGGGCAAAATTTTGTTCCCAAACCAATCTCGTAGATGGTGCTCTTATTTTTGATGCTATTTATGGAGAAGTCAAACACTATTTATCCAATCTTCTAAGCGCGTATGCTTATGCTAAGCTCTCAAATCCAAGCGTCCAAGCTATGTTTCAACAGAAGTTTATGACACAGTTACCGTCAATTATGTCTCAATATGGATTAGGCTGCATGAAACTCGAAAATTTTATCTTGCAAGCTCAATGCACCCATGAGCCAACTGCATCTCAATCCCTAATTTTTGGCAATGCCCACGGCCCTCAAGCCGCTCCTTCTGCTTCATTCGAACATACGGACTATTTGTTGCTCATCGCTGGCAATCATGCTTTTTCCCACAGTCTTATTCCCAAAACTAGTTTACCTGAACAGTTGTTTGATTTGCCAAAAGATGAAAAATTAGATATTGCCAGTTTAGGCCTACAAAGGCCGAGGGCGATTCGCAGATGCTGGATGGATGGCAAAGCCTATTCTGCTATAGGGAGTAGTGATGGAGTTGCCCTTTATAGTCATACATTGCCTCCTCAAATTTTTCGCTTTCCTAAGGAACCCCGCAGTGCGCAAGGGTACAACGCTGTAGTAGTAGTAGGGGAGTTTATATACGCTACACATTCCGAGTATGGCTTAGTTTGTTGGAATCGCAAAGATTTCTTAAACACAGGCTTTGTCGTGCACCCAGAATTAACAGAGCGATCGCATACTGTGCGTTGTTTAGAGAATGATCAGAGTACGCTTTATTTTGCTATAGATAGTATGATCATTGCAATGGATACCCAGTCACAGGACCGGGCTATTTTGCAAACTTATGTAGGTAGCAGTGCTGAGATCACAAGCTTTTGCATCACAGCAGATGAAATTTTTGCAGGAAACAGCAAAGGTCAAATTTTACGATGGCCTAAAGAATCAAGCACTATGACTGCAACACCTGCCTGCTGGCTACAAACAGAGCATCCTATCTTGATGTTGCGTAAAATTAAGCGGACTGCAGACGAATTTGTTATCGCATGTCAGGAAAATGGAGCTTTGGTTTTCTCTAGCCATGATGCAAAACCCATTCGCTATCTTGCGGATGTATCCATTGCATGGGTAGCCGGCTCAGATCATTGGATCATTGGAGTAGCCCAAGGCTTAAATGATATTTTATTTTGGTCAAAGACCGAGCCAAATGCAAAGCCCATGCAAATTCATTCTGAATCTGAAATTCAAGACATTATTTTAGCATAATTATATATAAATAATATACTTATAGCTATTTTTAATTTTATGACTGCACAATGTAGGAATCTATGGAATGGCGTGTAATTACCCATTTTGAATGAGCTGAATTGCTTGCAAGATTCTGGATCGAACAAAATCATCTCGATCTTCTAACAATGCTTCAAGTTCTGGAATTGCCTCTTTAACTTGAAGTTTGCCAATAGCTTCGGCTGCAGCCGCCCGAACATTATTATTTTTATCTCGCAATGCTTTGCATAAATGGCCTAATGAGCCTTTGTCTTGGATTTCGCCCAATGCCCATGCTGCTGCGCCTCGAACATGGGCATCGCTATCTACTTCTAAAATATATTTGAGTGTCGGGATTGGAGCAGTGTCATGCAGCTTGCCTAATGCAATGACTGCATTCATACGCAAGATGCTGCTTGGGCTTTTTAAGAGGGAAACCAGAACTGCCAATTCATTATGGCATCCCAATTTCCCCAGTGCTAGCGCAACTGCAGCACGAACTTCTATTGGCTCATCCTCATTTTTTAAAATTTTGGCCATTTGTTTCACGCCTGAAGTATCTCCTAGTTTGCCTACAGCTTCTGCAGCGCGTTGTCGTACTTCCTTAGCATCATCGGTATTGAGAAGGTTGAGCAAAATGGGTGCAATGCTTGGATTGCCTATTTCGCCTAGAGCACGGACTGCGATTTCTCGTACCGACGCTTCTGTATCTTTGAGCGCAATTGTCAAGGTAGATGCTGCAATCGGGCCGCCGATTCTGGCCAATGCTTTGGTTGCCATGAGTCTGATTTGGGGATCATCATCTTTGAGGATATGGGCAAAGGTGGTGATCATTTTTTCATCGCCAATGTTTGTCAAAAGTTCAGCTACATTCCGTCGAATTGTAATGCTTGGGTCTGCAATGACTTCTTTTAGTGCAGCCGCAACTTTTTTATCCCCTATTTTTCCCAAAGATTCCACTGCTTTGAGGCGTACTACTTTGTCGCTGTCTTTTAATTGTTCTATTAAGAGCTGGACACAATCTTGGTAAGGAAATAATCCTAACGCTTCTGTAGCAATCCTGCGTACGCGAGGATCAGGATCTGACGCAGCTCGTGTGAGGATCAAAATTCCTTGCTCATCTTTTCGTCTTGCAATGACTCGAACGACTTGGAGTCGAACATCCGGCCCTCCGGCTTTAAATTGCTGCTGCAGTTCTTGGATAGAAGCATTGGGATTTAACACAATGCGTTTTAATGAGCTAGAATCGCTTTTTATTTGTGTTTCTTCCCATTCATCTTCCCCTGTATAACCTTCTTGTTTCAATTGATCTAACATATCTTGTGCTAACCGATAGGCTTGGCGATAGCTAATCGCGATCATCTCCTCTGCACCCATTTCATTTGCAAATTCAAGAAAGATTACTTTACTTTCTTGAGATCGGGAAACTTTTGAATTGCTATAAAAAGCAATTTTTTTTTGTTCGAATTTCATCCATATTTCTCCAGATTTTTTTATATACCCAATTTTTTTTTGCTTTTTTACTAGAAATTTTTATAATAATGCTTGTTTCAATTTATAGCCAATTTTTTTGAAAGGATTGCATTTCTATGGATATTCAAGAATTGGCAGAGAAACTCCAACAAGAGGGTATTGCCAAGGGAAAGCAAGAAGCTGAAAAGCTCATTGCACAAGCCCAAAAAAGTGCAGAAGAAATTATACAACGTGCTCAAGAACAGGAAAAGCAAATTTTGCAACAAGCTGAACAAAAAGCGCAGAGCATTTTAGAAAGTGCCAAACAAAATATTCGTTTTGCTGCTCGAGACATCATGTTACAATTGCAGTACAGGCTTCAGCAAACTTTCCAAAATTTAATTAAGCTTGGTGGTAAAAAAGCCTTAGCTATGCCTGAATTATGGAAATCAGTCATCATATCGCTCTTAGAATCCTACCATAAAAGTTGCGGCCAGCATCTAATCCGCTTAGAAATTCCTGCTAACTTGAGCCAAAACCTCAAGCAATGGCTCTTGGAAGAATGGAAGGCAGAGTTTCAAGATAAAAAAGAATTATATGGATTTAGGCTTCAAGATAAAGATGGCGGCCAAATTGAGGTAACTCCAGAGGCCGTTGAAGAGGCATTGTCGCCTTTTGTGAGCCAGTTTGTTCGAGAATTGCTAAAAGAGAAGTAGGCCCTTATGCGTGCTTTGGCAAATTATTATCTTTTGACAAAATGTCCTGGTTTAACCCCTAAATTTTTTACAGAGCCGCCAATGTCTGTGACGATGTTTTGGCAGAAAATACAAACAGGGTATTCCCAATTGCAGCCTTTAATACAAGCAGTGTTATTACACGCAGAAATTTCAAATACAGAGCAAGTTTATGTAGGTCGGACTCCAGATGTGGAGTATATGACACCCGTTTCTATTTTAAGGCAGTTTCCACAAAAACCTGGTTTAGCCCAGTCATATTGGCCTGCTGTGGTAGCACAAGAGCTAGGTGAAAAATGGTCGCCTAAAATTTGGGCTGTTTATCTTCAATATGCTTTAGAGATTGCATCCACGCATCATAGTTGTTTTTTTGAATGGTTGCAATGGGAATGGCAGCTCAAGTATATATTTTTTGCGCATCGTATGGGTGCAGCTAAATTGCCAATGGTATGGTTGCAAGACTGTATCCCATACCTGCCGCAACCAGAGCATCAACAATTGCTAGGGGCGTATATAAAAGAGCCTGACCCTATGCAGGCAGAGTTACTTTTGGATCAGGCACGTTGGCAAAAAATAGCTAGTTTGTGTTATTCTTATACATTTGAAACTGATGAACTCGTAGCATACGCGCTCCACCTATTGCTTTTGCAGCGTTGGTGGCAAGTTGCGCAATCTCGAGAAGATATTTTTGCAAAGGTTATGAATGGCTAATTCAGTTGGCAAAATCGTAGCAATTTATGGCAACATGGTTACTGCCGAAGTGAACGATGTTGTTACACAAAACGCGGTGGCTTATTGTTGCAAAAGGCGTGATGGTGTCAAGCTCAAAGCAGAGATTATCCGTTTACGAGGCAAGCGTGTGGATATGCAAGTTTTTGAATCCACCCGTGGCTTAGTAATTGGAGACACTGTCGAAATCACACCTGACCTTCTTTCCGTTAAATTAGGGCCTGGTCTATTGGCTCAAATTTATGATGGTCTTCAAAATCCATTGCCTAAATTGGCACAATCCTGCGGATTTTTTCTCCAAGCTGGCGTGTATGAAGAACCGTTGGATATGGCAAAAAAATGGGAATTTACTCCTTTGTGCAAACCTGGCGACAGTGTTTGTGCTGCTTATCATTTAGGCTGGGTTCCTGAAGGAATTTTTCAGCACAAAATTTTAGTGCCACCTTATGTTGTAGGTACTTGGAAAATCAAAGAAATCGTAGGTACTGGGCAATATTGCATTGACGAAAAAATTGCTACCTTAGTCAATGCCCAAGGCCAAGAAATTTTTGTGAGTATGACATTTTCCTGGCCAGTAAAACTGCCTATGCCAGGCTATGCCGAACGCTTGTTGCCAGAGCAACCATTGATCACACAGCAGCGCATCATAGATAGCATGTTTCCTGTTTGCCAAGGTGGAACATACTGCATTCCAGGGCCATTTGGCGCTGGAAAAACTGTTATGCAACAAATCACAAGCCGATATGCTTTAATAGATATTGTAATTATTGCAGCTTGTGGAGAGCGTGCTGGTGAAGTAGTTGAGACTCTGCGAGAATTTCCTGAATTGGAAGACCCCAAAACAGGGAAAAAACTCATGGAACGCACCATTATTATTTGCAATACAAGTTCTATGCCAGTTGCAGCCCGTGAATCCTCAGTTTACACAGCAGTTACATTGGCTGAATATTACCGTTTGATGGGGCTGAATGTACTTTTGTTAGCCGATTCTACCTCTCGTTGGGCTCAGGCGCTGCGTGAGATGAGCGGTCGTCTGGAGGAAATCCCTGGGGAAGAAGCATTCCCAGCCTATCTTGAATCTGTAATTGCAAATTTCTATGAACGTGCAGCTTTGGTGAAATTGTACAATGGAAGCCTTGGCTCCATTACGATCGGCGGGACTGTAAGCCCTGCTGGTGGTAACTTTGAAGAACCTGTAACTCAAGCGACCTTAAAAGTAGTCGGCGCATTCCATGGGCTTTCCCGTGCTCGTTCAGATGCTCGCCGGTTTCCTTCAATTGATCCTCTGGAATCTTGGAGTAAATATCAGGGTGCTGTTTTGCCAGATCAAATTCAGATTGCACAGAATGTCTTGCGTCGTGGCCATGAGATAGCACAGATGATGACGGTCGTTGGTGAAGAAGGTACCGGTATACAAGATTTCATCATGTACCTTAAGATGGAATTCTTTGACCGTGTTTATCTTCAGCAAAACGCTTTCCATGAAGTAGATCGCGCTTGCTCCTTGGAACGTCAAAACCATGTATTAAGCCTCATGTTAGAAATCTTGGAGCATGAATTTTCAATAAAGACCAAGGATGAAGCACGCCAATTCTTTTTCCAATTGCAAAGTCTTGGGTTGAACTGGAATGAATCGCCTTGGCAATCCGCATCTTTTCAAGAAATCGAAAGCAAGATCAGGAAATTACTACTATGAGAAAAGTCTATAGCGATATTGACAATATTGATCAAATCACCGGCAACGTTGTAAGGCTTAAAGCCTGCAATGTTGGGTATGAAGACTTAGCAATGATTGAATCTGGGCGTGGAACATCCCTGGCTCAGGTCATTAAACTTGATGGAGAGCAAGTATATCTCCAAATTTTTGCAGGGACCAAAGGTGTTTCTACTGGAGATCGTGTAAGATTCTTTGGCCATTCCATGAAGGTTTCCTTTTCTGAAAACCTTTTAGGCCGGATATTCCGTGGCAATGGTGTTCCGCGTGATGGCCGTGCACCTCTCGAAGAAAATATGATTGAAATCGGCACTCCATCTGTAAACCCTGCATTGCGTGTGATGCCGTCACATATGATCCGCACTGGCATTCCCATGATTGATTTATTTAATTCCCTGGTAGAATCACAAAAATTGCCTATTTTCTCTGTACCAGGAGAACCGTATAATTCTCTGTTAGCAAGAATTGGCCTTCAGGCAGAAGCAGATGTCATTGTGTTTGGCGGCATGGGTCTAAAATACGATGATTATTTGTTTTTTCGCAATACATTTGAAAAAGGCGGAGTATTGCATCGCTCGATTCTGTTTGTGCACACGGCTGCCGATCCTGTTGTAGAATGCCTCTTGGTCCCAGATATGGCCTTGGCAGTGGCTGAAACTTTTGCTGTCCAGCAAAACAAACGCGTGCTTGTTCTACTCACAGACATGACTGCATTTTCTGATGCACTCAAAGAAATAGCGATTATCATGGAACAAATCCCTAGCAACCGTGGATATCCCGGCGATTTATATTCACAATTAGCCAAGCGGTATGAAAAAGCGGTTGATTTTGAAGGCCGTGGATCTGTGACAGTGTTATCAGTGACGACAATGCCTGGCGATGATGTAACGCATCCTGTACCAGACAACACAGGCTATATTACCGAAGGCCAATTTTACTTACGACGTGGCTGGATTGAGCCATTTGGTTCATTGAGCCGATTGAAACAACTGGTAAATGGTAAGACTCGTGATGATCACAGAGCCATTATGACTGCGTGCATTCAATTGTATGCTAAATGCAAAGAGTCTAGGGAAAAACAAGCCATGGGGTTTGTGATGTCAAATTGGGATAAAAAACTTCTTGGCTATGGTAGACGGTTTGAGCAAGAAATGATGGACCTCAAGGTCAATATTCCTTTAGAAGAAGCTTTAAACCGTTGCTGGCAAATTTTGGCAGAATTCTTCAACCCACAGGAAGTCGGGATTACCGAACGCCTGATTGAAAAATATTGGCCGAAAAAATATGGCAAAGATTAAATTCACTCGAAATGAGCTCAAGGCGCAGCGTGAAGCATTGGCACGCTACAGCCGTTTTCTACCGACTCTAGAGCTCAAGAAAATGCAATTGGAAATGGAACGGCGAAAAATATTACAAGCAATGACCGAGGTACAAAACTCTATCGCACAAATACGCGCTCAATTTACGACTTGGCAGCAAATTCTTTGTGAAGCCTATCCTTTGCCAGTGCAAGACTTGGTTCAAATTGCAGAAGTGATTACTACCCAAACCAACATCGCAGGCATCTTTTTACCCGTATTTCAAGATGTAAAATTCATCATTGGGGCGTATGACCAGCTCATAACACCGCCTTGGTATGACCGTGGTGTTCGGATGATCCAAGACTTGTTAAAAAAACGTGAACATCTTAAAATATTACAGCAGCAAGAAATGATCATCTCTTTGGAATTAAGACGTACAACCCAAAGGATCAATTTGTTCAAAGAACGCCTTATGCCTGAATGTCGCGAAAATATTCGGCAGATTCGCATTTACTTAGGCGATATGCAGGCAGCAGCCGTAGGACGCGCCAAGATCGCAAAATCAAAAAATCAGAATGCACAAAAATGATTATCACCTTGGATCGTCCATGATTATCACCTTGGGTCGTTATAAGAAAGGAATCTGCGATTGATTGTTAACATGAAAAAAATCATGATCTTGGGGCAAGAACAGCACCGAGAAACATTGCTGCAAAAAATTCACGAAGCTGGTGTTGTGCATTTGGAGCCTCTGCAAGCAGTAGAATCTAAGGAACTAGCTCCTTTAGAAGAAAATTTACAAGTGGTTGAAGAATCAATAAAGATATTAGCGCAATATCCTCAAAGCAAAAAAATTGCACCAATGCAAGGTTCATGGCTGGAAATTGCCCAGGCGATTCATCAACTCGATAAGCAGATCAAAAATTTAGAGTTATTGAAATCCGAACAGGAGGCCCAATTAGCCATAATGTCAGTTTGGGGCAATTTTTCTAGCAAGTTGCTACAAACACTTCAAGAATCAGGTGTTAAGATTCAACTGTGGCGTGTTTTGTCTCAAGATGCAGGCAAATTTGAAGCAGAATGGATTCCGTGGCAAAAGCAACAAAAACAAGAAGTTTTGCTCGCAACCGTATCGTATCAAAAGCCAGTGCTAGCACCAGAAACTGCGCAAGAAATCCTAATCAAAGAAGGCCCTCAAGAACTGCAAACACTTCTTGCAGATACTCTCAGCGAAATTCAAAAAAACAAAGACAATCTTGCAAGCTTTGTGAATCTTATGTTTGCATTAAAAACCTATGCAGATGAATTGCAGGATATTATTGCTTTGCTAAAAGCCAAAGCTGGCCTATTGCAACAGAGTTCATTTTTTGGCCTCAGAGGATGGATACCTATCACTCAAGAAGCTAAAATCTGGGATACTTGCAGGGACTTGCCCGTTGTTATCCAATTGGTTAACCCTGCTCATGATGAACAACCACCTACACTCATGCAAAATCCCAAATGGATTCAATCCATATTGGATGTGGTTTTAATCTATGCTACTCCTGGTTATCAAGAATGGGATCCTAGCATCTCTGTATATTTTGCATTTGCTGTCTTTTTTGCCATGATTGTTGGCGATGCTGGATATGGACTTGTTATTTTATCTTTGATGCTGTGGTTTAGATCTCGCCTCATAACAAGTGCAGTAGGCACTCGCATCTATCGCTTGTTTGTGACGATTAGTTTATCCTGCATTGTATACGGAGCCATCTCAGGTACGTGGTTTGCTATCAATTTTAGCAAACTTCCAGAGTCTGGAAGTTTGGCAAATTTACGATGGCTACAGCAACTCCAATGCATTGATTCCAGCAATACATCCACCATGATGCTCATAGCCATCTACACAGGTGTGGTGCATCTTTCTATAGCCAGATTCGTGCAAATAATACGTCTATGGCCAAAAACATTGGTTGTTGCTGAATTCGCTTGGATCATCGGATTGTGGAGTGCTATGGGAATGTTGCATTTGCAACATCCTTATGCCAAATATGCATTTATTGGAAGTCTAGTTTTGGTATTTTTATTCAGCAGCACTAGCTTCAATCCATTGCGTAGGATTGGAGAAGGAATCTTAGGATTATTGGGCATCACCCAATTATTTGCCGATGTTTTAAGCTACCTACGGCTATTTGCACTAGGTTTAGCGAGCTCTGTGCTTGGTAGCATTTTTAATGACATGGGTATGAAAATACATGAAGCTTTTCCTGGTATTGTTGGATATATACTCATGCTTTTAGTTGTCTTTTCAGGCCATAGCATAAATCTTATATTGGCAGTCATGGGTGGTTTTATTCATGGTCTAAGATTGAATTTCTTAGAGTTTTACCGCTATTGCTTTGAAGGCACCGGGTATATGTATGCCCCATTTATACTTCATCAAAAAACAAAACCCTAGTCATTCATAGGAGTTTTTTATATGGATTTACTAAATCAATTACTTTGCTGGATTGGAATTATGCTTCCGTTAGGACTTGGTGCATTGGGATCATGCTTTGGCTGTGTTACGGCTGCTTCTGCCTTAGCCGGTGGGTTAACACGTGTGAAAACTGGACATGGTGGGTTGATTGCTATGTCTGCTGCACCTTCTTCTCAAACCATCTATGGTATTGTCTTGATGATGAGTATGAATGCGAAGCTAGCAAGCCTTCAAGCAGGAGCGATGCCTCCTGGCCCAACATTTTTTGCTATCGGTATCATTTGCGGAACAGCCATTATGGTTTCTGCATGGGTTCAAGGCCAATGCGCTGCTGCAGGCATTCGTGCGTCAGTAGAAAATCCAAGTGTATATGGCAAATGCTGGATTCCGATTGGCGTGACTGAAAGCTTTGCTGTATTCTCCATGGTATTTGGCATTGTGATGTTAGGATAATTGATCAAAATTCTCAATGGTCTGTCAGAAATTGGGGCTACCTAGTTTATGCAATATTTTTGACAGGCCACTGAGTTTATGCAATATTTTTGATAGGTCACCTTTTTTTTAATTTTAATGTAAATTTTTTTGAGCTACTTTGTCTCCGTACACTTTATTTCATCCGCGTATTCAATTACCATAACTGCGATGTTGTTTGAATTTCATGCCTTTGGAATCAGCCTCCTCCGCGTATTCAATCAGTTATGCTGGAGATGTTGTTTGAATTTCATTGCCTTTGGAATCAGCCTCCTCCGCGTATTCAATCACCATGATGTTGTGCTTCATAAGCTCGCTGGCCGCGGTTTTGGAAAATCCAGCGCAGGCATGGAACATGGCATAAATATGCGTCAGGGCATATCGCTGCTGCAAAGCTTGCAAGGCGTTGATAAAATGCCGGGCTTGGGCCAGGCTGATTTTTTCCTTGAGTTTT
>JAKLHB010000070.1 GCA_022710345.1 Planctomycetota bacterium | reverse complement strand
AGGCACAACTCGGGATATCATCCGAGAAGAGATGGCAATCCATGGAGTTTTGTTTCGGCTGTATGACACAGCAGGAATTCGTCCTACGCAAGAACCACTTGAAAAAGAAGGCGTAGAGCGAAGTTGCAATGCATTAAAAAATGCGGATTTGGTGGTCTTTTTAAATGAAGCCACGCGCGGTTTAGATCAAGATTTGTTGGAACAAATCTTGACTATGACCAGCCAATCAAAAATCTTGACCGTGGTCAATAAGATTGATTTAGTTCCCGAATGCGCAACTCCAGCGGATTTGAAAATTTCTGCGAAAACAGGCCAAGGAATGGATGCACTTTGTGAACTGCTTTATACTCGTGCTCTAGGCACGCATGCATATAGTGAACGATCTGCGGTAGTATCCAATCTTCGGCATTACCAAAGTTTACAAAAAGCAAAAGCCTGCCTGGATCAGGGCAATGCCAGCTTCTCTCAGGGGCTTAGCTTAGAATTCATCGCAACTGATATTCGCAATGCCACCAATGCATTGGAGGAAATCATTGGAGTGATTAGCTCTGAGGATGTTTTGAATACAATTTTTTCTCGCTTTTGCATTGGGAAATAAATCGTTAGTGATTACCTCTGAGGATGTTTTTTACTTTTCAAATTTTCCTTGGAAATCGCTTTTGAGCAAAAAGATATCTTGGCCTTTGTCTTCACTGATTCGCTGGCCAGTCACAGCAAAGCCTTGGTCCTGGCATAGAATTACGGTGGATGTTTGGCCATCGCCAATGTTTTTATTCCAAATGATATTTCCAGCAGCATCAATTTGAATGAGCCAACTGGAGCTTTTTTCTGCACCAAATAAAATGCTATAGCCGGCAACAACCCAAGCTTTATCAGGTGTGATCACAAGTGAAGTTGGGTAATTATAGGCTTTACCACCAAGGGTTTTTTCCCAAATTTTTTTGCCATCTCTGTCTGTTTGCAAAAGCCATACTTGTTGCCATCCGCCGCTAAATGAGCTTGTCATGCCTAATATAAAAATGCCTTCTGGTGTGGCTGCTACGTCTATGGCTCGATCGTCTTTTTCGCCGCCATAGTATTGTTCCCAAATTTTTTCACCTTTGCTATTAAGTTGTAGAAGCCATAAGTCCCATTGGGTTTGTTTTTTGATTTCGGCTAAAATCAATAAATCGCCATTCTCGAGCATTGTCAATTTTTTAGGCTGGTTGTCATCGGTGATTTCCAAGCGTTTTTTCCAAAGCACATTTCCCGCGGAGTCTGTTTTGATTAAATATGGTTCTGGAACAATGGATTCAGGGGCTTGCGTGCTGGCTAAGATAATGAGTTCACCAGTTTTGGTTTCTAAAATATCAATTCCTTCATCGCCTCGTTTATCACCGTATGTTTTGTTCCAAAGTTCTTTGCCTTGGGAATCTGTTTTGATGAGCCAAATATCATTTCTGCCTTCACCAATAGACCATGTAGTGCCAAGGATCGCAAATCCTTGGTCTTTTGTTTGGATCACGCATGCTCCAGTATCTTTGGCAGGCCCGCCAAATGTCTTGGCCCAAAGCCATTTTCCTTGGCTATTGTACCGAATGAGCAATACATCATCCCTGCCCTGACCAGTGGAATCTGTAGATCCAACCATGACAAAACCAGCATCTTGTGTTTGAATTAAATCACTTACCCGATCATTGGCTTTGCCAGAGAATTTGCGTGCAAAAATAATTCCATGCCCTTGCTTAAATTTTTTATACCACTCTGCAATTTTAGGATGTTTTGCCTCAAGTTCTGAGGCTAGGTTGTCTTTCCAAGAGCGTTTGAGGAGTTGGTGCAGATGCTCTGCCAAGGTCGGCTCATGGAGCTTGTTTTGAAGTATGCTCAAGAGCCAAATGCTTTGCATGAGCCGCTCCACATTCATTTCTGCAATTTGTTTTTCGGCTGGTCTGCGATAATAGGTCATGTCTCGCATCTGGATTGCTTGGAATCGCCGGGCTTCTGGTTCTGCAGTTTTCAAATAATTTTGAAAGGCTTGATCAATTGGCAATTTCTTGCTGACTTGTGTGGCCAGGTTTTCATAGCCTAGATCATCGAGCACTAGCACAGATTTTACAAACCACTCAATATATTGTTCTGGGCTATATAAGCTTTGGCCAACCATCCAAGAAGAACAAGCAAGGAACAAAAAAAGAAAAATTTTGGTTCGCATAGGTTAATCAGCGATCTGCCTGCTATATCAAGCAGTTGCTGCTCCGTATTTTAATTGGTTTGCTGCTAACGGATTTGGGGACTATGTCAGTTGACAACTCTTTGCAAAACCGGCTTGTGCCAATTCAGCAGCGCTCCAGAAAACATCCGAAGAAAATGTACATTTTTTGCTGTGTTGCTTTGCAGGCTAGAAACTGCTCGACAGCGTCTGCTGCAATTGGCGGAAGAGACTAATATTTCTTGAGTTGCCTTGTGAAGCACCCAAAAGTCGTTATGATCTGCTTTATTTAAATGGACTGAGCCAATTGGCGTATGTCCAAAATTTACGCCATAGCTTGCGCCAGGTTCCAATAGGCTGGCTAATGAGCGGCTCGCCTCTCAGCCATCGGTGCAAATCTTCAGCCATTTCTGCGCCAGTCTGATACCTACGTTTTGGATTTTTTTCCATGGCTTTCATGGAAATGGTGTCCAATTCCTTGGGGACAGAATGGTTGATAGCGCTTGGCTCATTAGGTTCTTGATAGAGTATTGCCCGAAACAGGGCTTGATTGCCACCGATGAATGGACGTTGGCTGGCAAGCATTTCGTATAAAGTTACGCCAAGTGAGTAGATATCTGTTCTATGATCTATCGTTGCTTTGGGGTTCAATTGTTCAGGAGACATATACGGTAGTGTACCTAAATTATGCGTCATATCATCTTCGCTGGAATAATGAGCATTGCCATCGGAAAGTAAGGCAGTATCTCTGGCAATTCCAAAGTCAATCAAAACGACTTGGCCTGTATTCCTGACCATGATATTGCTGGGTTTGATATCTCGATGGATGATCTGGTTATCATGTAGGTAATCCAAGGCTAATGCTGCTTGGATAGCAATGACCACAGCTTTTTCTAGTGTTAATTCTTGGGATCGAATGAGTTCCGAAACAGTCCGTCCTTCAATATATTCCATTGCATAAAAATAGATATCTGAATCAACGCTCACCTCGCGGCCTAGGTGGAGGATTTTGACAATTCCAGGATGAGCTAATCGTTGCAATATCTGAATTTCGCGGGCAAAGCTGCTGATGTATTTGGCTTTTAATGCAACATTGGCAGGCAAAATTTTGAGCGCGACCAGTTGTTTTGTGTTTTTTTCCTCTGCGAGCAAAATTTTTCCCATACCCCCATGTGATAATTCGCGATGAATGATATAATCGCCTAAACGAATTTCTCCTTTTCGGCTGCCCGCTACTTTTTGTAGATTCTTGATTTCCACACGGAAAATTTTTTGCAATTTTCTGCACAACTCTTTGCTGGCTTCTTTGTCATACTCTTCTGAAATGAGCAAAAGTTGATTATTGTGAAGCCTAAGATAGATACGCTGCAATTGAAGGCTGTGCAATTTCGTCAAAACTTTGGATAAATCTACTTCTAATTCTATGTGCTTCACTTCAACAACATAATAAGTCTGAATCCCAAAAAGTATGCGAGAATAATATAGCATGCCATTGGTTCGATCAATGCCTAAGTACCTGGGTTTAAAAACAAGGTACAACAGGCTCAATGGAATAAAGATCAGTAAAAAAATGATTTCCATATCTTGGAGATGGTAAAGATGTTCGCCAGGCGATGGTCCTAAGTAAAAAAGAAGGAACAGCAAAATCAAGAGGCTCAAGGATACCACGCACCCTTTCAAGACTTTCAGCTTTGGGTTTTGGCGAGACATGGGTATCCATATCACAGGCGGCTGCATGTCCATAAGAAAGCTCCTCAATATAAATGGAGCCAATTATTTGCTTTATGCCTGGCCTTTTTGAAGCCAGGCATAACAATCTTATATGTCTAAGTTTCTCACTTCTAAAGCATGTCGTTCAATAAAGTCCCTGCGGGGTTCTACATTGGATCCCATGAGCACAGAGAATAACCGTTCTGATTCACTTGCGTCCTCCAAACGTACCTGGAATAAAGTACGAGTTTTGGGATTCATGGTAGTGATCCAAAGTTGGTCTGGATTCATTTCGCCTAGACCTTTATAACGCTGAACTTCTAGCCCCTTGCGACCTAAATTACGTATTTCTTGAAGCATTTGTTGCAATGAATAGATTGGGATTGTATCGCGTTCATCGCTCAATTCAAACTGTGCATCTTTAGAAATAGCATGGATATTTGTGCTTAATTCATACTCTTCCAATAAATTCACAGATTTTTGGATTGCTTCAGCTCCATGAATTTCGTGAATTTGCAAGCGATTTCCATTTTCTGTACCATTCACCAAGTCTTCTTGCATCAAAATTTCATTCCCCAGTTTTTCTTGCTGTTGAATAAATTCATTGATCTGTTCTTGAGAGAAAAAATACCCTGTTTGATGGTGATAGGAATATTTAAACTTTGGAAAAAGCTTGGTTTGAGGATCACGAGAAACTAAAAATTCTTTCGAGCTAATACCGCATTGTTCCAAAATTTTAAGATGGTGATCTAGCGCAGATATAGCTTGCCCTAATGCATACAATGTATCCTTGGTTAAAGCAGCATTGTTTTTGATGATGCGCAGCCTGGCTTCTTCGCAGCCAAATTCAAGCAATGCGTTTTGAAATTCTGCATCGCTATACACATACTGTTCGCGTTTTTTGCGTTTGAATTTATACAAAGGTGGTTGGGCAATATAAACATAGCCTTCTTCAATCAATGGCCGCATGTTCCGGAAAAAGAAGGTTAAGAGCAAAGTGCGAATGTGTGAGCCATCCACATCAGCATCCGTCATGATGATGATTTTGCCATACCGTCGTTTTTCTAAGGAAAATTCATTTTGGATGCCAGTGCCCAAGGCAGTGATGATCATCTTAATTTCATTATGACTCAAAATTTTGTCCAAACGCGTTTTTTCTACATTTAAAATTTTTCCTTTGAGGGGAAGAATTGCTTGAAATCTGCGATCTCTGCCTGATTTCGCAGACCCGCCTGCGGAATCACCTTCCACAAGATAGAGTTCCGTAGCTTCAATATCATGGTCGCTACAATCTGCTAATTTACCTGGTAATCCACCGGAATGTAGAGGTGTTTTGCGTTGACGTTCAATGTCTCTCACTTTACGGGTGGCTTCCCGCACTCGTGCAGCATTGAGTCCTTTAGCTACAATGGCTTTTGCACTTTGTGGATGTTCTTCTAAATACACTGCCAAGAGATCATTCACCACTGTTTCCACCAAACTCTGGACTTCACGATTTCCTAATTTCGCCTTGGTTTGGCCCTCAAACTGAGGCTCTGGTATTTTGAGCGAAAGTACCACAGTCAATCCTTCACGCCAGTCATCTCCAACAGGAACTGCTTTATCTTTGTCTTTGAGCAAATTTTCTTTTTTGGCATAAAAATTGAGAGTTCGCGTGAGTGCAGACCGAAAGCCAGATACATGGGTCCCGCCATCTCGTGTGTGGATGTTGTTGGCATACGCATAAAGTGTCTCGTTATAGCCATCATGGTATTGCAGCGCGCATTCTACAATCACTCTGCCCAATGTCTCATCCTGCACTTCTTTCTGAAAATAAATCACATCGTTATGCAGGATGTTGCGGCTTTGGTTTAGGTGTTGCACAAAAGCACGAATGCCATCTTCGCTATAAAAAACCTCGGTCTTGCCATCTCGTTCATCATGGAGATGGATTTGTATTCCTTGATTCAGAAACGATAATTCGCGCAAGCGTTTAGATAAAATTCCATAGCTATATACAACGCTGTCAAAGATAGTTGAATCAGGCTTGAACCAAACTTTAGTGCCGCGTTTGGATGTTTTGCCAATTTTTTTGACTTCTGTAACTGGCTTACCTCGTTCATACGCTTGTATGTGCACCCATCCATCTCGGAACACTTCTATTTCCATACGTTCGGAAAGAGCGTTGACCACTGAAATACCAACGCCATGCAATCCGCCAGAAACTTTATAGCTATTTCGATCAAATTTTCCGCCAGAGTGCAGCACAGTGGTGATGACTTCCAATGCTGACTTTTTTTCTTTTTCGTGATACTCTACCGGAATTCCACGCCCATTATCCACGATGGATATGCTATTATCTGGATGAATTTTGACAATGATCTGGTTGCAGTAACCAGCTAATGCTTCATCAATGCTATTATCTACGATTTCATACACTAAATGATGCAGTCCAAAAGTGGAGGTATCGCCAATATACATCGCCGGTGTCTGGCGAACTGCCTCTGTGCCTCCAAGTACTTTGATGCTGTTTGCCCCGTATTCTTCTATAGTCGCTGTTTTAGGCGGTGGAGCAATTTCTTGGCCATCCGTTATTTCTTCGATGTTTTTTGGAGATAGTTGGCCTTCAGCTTCTTTCAATTTGGCTGGAATCTTTAATTCGTCATTCATAAAAAATGACGGTGCAAGAAGCACCGCCTCCATAATTCAAGAAAAAATTTTAGTAACCCAAAATCAGAATAAGCAACACACTTTCCAATTTGATGGCACGAATCAGCGTTGGCAGCCTTAGTCACACGGTTGCCAACGCAGTAAAATATGAGCTGCTGCAAAACTCCAAAACTCAGGATAACTCTTGAGAGATGGCTATGGATGAGAAAAGCGGCTGCAAATGAAACAAAGGTCACTGATTTCAATCTTAGCTTTTGTTCTTTTCAGCTTTTCTAAAAGCTCTTTCTTCCGAAATGAACGCAATTCAAAATGATATGGTGCTGAGTCAACTAAGATTTCCAATGAATTCCCGACCAATCGCCAAGGTTTGGTGTGCTTTTTTAATCGTTCATCTGCGATCTGATTCCAAAGATGAAATGCTTCGTACTTTTTCCATTCTAGTTCTAAGTGCTGTGATTCTAACCACCTCTGAAGAATATTTCGCAAGAGCTCAGGTTCACCTTTTGTCTTGCTTGGAACCATGGTCATTGTTCTTCTTCCTCTTCATCTTCGTCTTCTTCGTCAGTGTCTGGAGCTCCCTCGCCAGTGCCTTCCTCTTCTTCCTGGTCGTCTGCTTCTCCCTCATCTTGTGCATGTCGCTCTTCCTCGCGGATACGAATTGGAAGGACAATATAGTGGAAATCTTCTCCATCTTTAATCACTAAAGCAGAGTCTTTATTCTGTAGCTCAATGTTAATTTGTGCAGATTCAGCGATTTTCAGTGCTTCGCTGAGGTAGTTTGGATTGAAGCAAATTTCCACAGGCTCGCCTTCATAAGCAATGGGCATATCAATTGTTGCTTCTCCAGACATGTCGCTACTTGCTGAAAGCCTAAGTAAATTTGGCGAGAAAGACAAAGTGACAATCTTATTTTTTTCTTCTGCAAGCACCACGACACGACGCAGTGCTGTTGTCAATTCACGAACAGCGATTTTCCCATGATGCGGAAACTCTTGTGGAATTACCTTTTCATAAGGCGGAAAAATAGAATCTGTAAGCCTAGTGGATACAAGTAAATTTTCAGTTCTGAAAATCAAATGGCTTTGTTGAAAGCAAAGTTGGACTTTTTCAGGCCCAAGTGTGCTTAACATACGTTCGATTTGTTGGAATCCTGTGCTTGGCACAGTAACGTTCTTCAACGATACTTGGCCATTCATTTGATAAGCTCGTTCGCAGAATGCTAGACGTTTGCCATCAGTCGCTGCCAATCGTAGTGCCCCTGGTTTTGCTTGAAAATCCATGAGCACGGAGCTGAGATCATACCTAGTCCGTTCTTGCGTTGTGGCAAATACAGTCTTTTTAATTAACTTTAGCAAATCTGAGCCGGCTAATTGAATCGCAGCATCTTCTTTGAACTCTGGAATGTCTGGAAACTTGCGTGCATCTTCCCCTAAAAGGAGAAAGCGACCATCTTTGGCAATGAGAACTGCATTTTTTTGCTTGGCCTTTTTTTCTTTGCTTGATTCATCTTCAATGATGATTTCGTCTTCAGGTGTTTCTTTGACTAAATTGTAAAGAAGTCCGGCAGGAAGCAAGAGATCGCCTTCTCCTTCAATTGTAACACCTTCATTGGGCATGGTATATGTCAATGCAATTTTTAAATCGCTGGAACGAAAGACCAAACGATTTTCGATGCTTGTGATTCGTACATTTTGACAAATCGGATATAGATCTTTTTGGTTAGCAATGCTGCTTGCGATTGCCAATGGTTTGAGCAGCATTTCTTTAGGGCATTTAAATTTAAACATAAAATTATCCAGCGGAATTTTACTGAAAAAAACTCCGCTCCTTTTGAAATTGGATGTGGCCAACTCTAGTTGCCAGTTGGCATAAAATGAAAAGCATCTGCCAAAATTACTCTCCGTTTGCCATAATAATTAGGTATTTACCCCCGGTTGTGGGAATGACAGACAAATGAAGTAGATCTTCTGGCGATACAAAAGCCAAAAGATCATCTAACTGGCTCTGTAATTTTTGTCTAGGAATTTCATGCACTTTGCTCACTACCCTGGTAGTGCTGAAGTTAGGATGATTAACGATTTGTTCTTGCATAGTGGCAATCAAAGTATTGAGGTTGGTGATTCGGATGGCAAAACGATCTTCAATTTCTTGCAAAGCAAAAGAAGAAGCATCGTCATTTTGATGATTTAAGAGTTCTTCGACCAAGGACTCCAGCAAGGATAGCCTCATTTTGACGAGCACATCAAATGCAGCTTGAAAGTCCTTTGTTTCCATAGGCTCTCCTCGTTTATATAATATACCCAAGTCGCTAATATAAAACAACATAGCAATAATTTTCCTCATCGTATTGCGATGAAATTTAAAGTTTGCCAAAATTAGCAATTTGGGCACCAATTGCTAGCTAATAGAATGAAAAACTAGAGAAGTCTGCTTCATAATATACCAAAAATGCTTGAAAATCAAAGCAAAATTTCAGAAAATATTTAATCGTCCCAAGTTGCCCATTGAAGAAATGCAGCAACATATTGGGCCGGATGGAGACTTACTTAAAAAGGATACTAACTATGCTTATTCTTAAGATGTTCCAATGGATACAGCAGCAGATATCTTTTGTTGCTGTACGAATTTATGCAACCAACAAAGCAGAACTCCCTTTGGGCACGGTGATGTTAGTGAGCCAAGATCAAGTTGAAGGCCATTATCCAGTGTATGAATCCGAAATCATTGCCCAAGCTCGTGAAATTTTACAACAAGGATATACGATTTCGCAACAAATAAATTATGAAAATCTTCAACTCAAGGTTTGTTTTGATGTGCAACTTGTTACGCCTGCTATGATTATCGTTGGAGCAGGCCATATCGCTGTTCCTTTATCCCAAATGGCAAAAATCTTAGGCTTTTCCCTCACTATTTTAGATGATCGGCCTGACTATGCCAATCACGAACGATTTCCCAATGCAGACGAAATTTTGGTAGGGCCGTTTGAAGAACGCCTCCAAAAAATTCCACTCCATTCGCAAAGTTATGTTGTTTTGATCACACGAGGCCATGCTTATGATCGAGAATGTCTGAGAGCTGTGCTTGGCCGAGGCGCAGCGTATATCGGCATGATTTGCAGTTTGCGGCGTAAAGCTTCTACTTTTGGACTGTTACAACAAGAAGGATATTCTTCCGAACAACTACAAGAAATTTATGCCCCCATTGGCCTTGACATTGGAGGCGAGACTCCAGAAGAAATCGCCGTGAGCATCATTTCAGAAATCGTGGCCTTGAGAAACCAAGGCGCTGAATGGGTTCGTAACCATAAGAAGGAGAAGTAAATGAGCCATCCAATGTATCAAGAAATCATGCGATTTACCCAACAAAATCCTCGTATGCCTTTCATCTTGGCAACAGTGGTAGAGGCAGTAGGTGCCACTCCTAGAGGTATAGGTGCCAGTATGGCTTTGGCAATAGACAAGCAAGCCATGCTAACTTGGGGCACAATAGGCGGCGGATGTGTGGAAGGCGAAGTCAAACAAGCTAGCTTACAACTTTTCCAAAGCCAGGAAAAAATTCGCGTAGTCAATGTCTCCTTAATGGGTGCTCCTGGCGATAAAAGTGAAGATGTTTGCGGCGGTTCCATGAAAGTTTTGCTGGAAAAATTCACACCAGGCCAGGCAGAAATAGGATCCCAGCCTGGGCACCAAGCAGAAATAGGATCCCAACCTATTGGGAAATCTGGGCATCAAGCAGAAATAGGGTCCCAAACTATTGAGAAATCTGGGCAAGCCGAGATAGCGCACCAGCCTATTGGAAAATCTGGGCAGCCCATTGGGAAATCTGGGCAAGCCGAGATAATGCACCAGCCTATTGGGAAATCTGGGCAAGCCGAAATAGTGCACCAGCCTATTGGGAAATCCAAGCTTACATTATTGGTGATGGCTGCTGGGATTGGAAGCAGATACGGAGGAACAAAACAAATTGAGCCAATTGGACCCACGGGTGAAATTATCGTAGATTATTCTGTATCCGATGCCAGCGCAGCAGGATTTGACCACGTGGTGCTGATCATCCGACCAGATCTTCAAGAACAGTTTGAACCTATTGTAGCACGTTGGAAAAAAAATTTTGGCATACAAATCAGTTATGTATACCAAGAGCTAACCAAAAATCTACCCGCTGGCTTCCAGATCCCCAGCGGCCGAGTGAAACCATGGGGCACATGCCATGCCATCTTGTGCGCCAAAGACATCATCAAAACCCCATTTGCTGCGATCAATGCCGACGATTATTATGGACCAGAAAGCTACCAAGTATTGGCACAATTTTTGAGAAACGTGAAACCAGACGAAAACAAATACGCCATGGTGGCCTATCTCCTCTCCAACACCCTTTCCGAACATGGACCCGTTTCCCGTGGAGTATGCCAAGAAAAAGACGGCCTTTTAGAACGAGTGATCGAACACACCAAACTCGAGCTTCAAAATGGACAGTTGTATAGCAATGGCATCCTCCAATCCCATCTCAACCCCAATATGCCCGTATCTATGAATTTCTGGGGCTTTACCCCAACGATTTTTGAATGGCTTGCACATGGCTTCCATGAATTTCTCCAAACCATGCCCGACCCCCTGAAATCCGAATATTACATCCCCTTGGCCGTAGACCAAGGCCTCTCCAACCACCATTTCACAGTCTCCATGCTCCACAGCCCCGCCAAATGGGTCGGCATCACCTATAAAGAAGATGTTCCATTTGTCCGCAAGTTCTTGCCAAGCTTGAATTTAGGGATATGGAAGAAATAAAAATAAGGCGATTGCAGTATACCGAAAAGAAACTCGAGGTTTATATCCAGCTTCGCATTTTCTGGATTTCCAAAATTGTCATGATTTCCAGATTTGCCTAAGCTTGGGAGAGCGTTTACATTGTCAAATTGTCCAGACACTATCTGGACAATTTGAGGATAAGCGAAATAAAATGCTCGCAACTGAAAAAGGTTACGCCCAAACTTTGCTGGAAAGACAATCTGCCATTTCTTTTCTGAAGGTTACTACGCCCAAACTTTGCTGCTATTTCTTTGTCGTATCCACGGGTTGAGCCTTTCAAATTTTTTACATACACGGCTATCCATTACCCAAGCCATTTTATTTATGTTTAATTTTTATTCATTTAATGAATATAACTTATTGTAATGCAATAATTTATATTATTATCTTAAAAGAAATGTCAAAATAGATATAAATTTTCTGCATCTTGCCAAAGCATTAAAATTTTGCTATAATATCCTGAATCCTTAGCAAAATGCTGACTATACCATTTAGGCAAGTATCCATCATGAATCAAGCCCCCAAAGACCTACCGCATGATGTGCATGATCGTGGGTATAAACTTCTGCTTTCCTTCAAGCAGTTGTTCCAGGAACTGATTGAAGGATATGTGGAAGGTGAGTGGAAAGCGCGGCTGTCAAAAAATAGAAAAAAGCTATATTCGGCAAGACCTGGAAAAGCAAGAAAGCGATTTGGTTTATCTCATCCCATTGCTCCCATTGCTTGGAACTGAAGCTGAGCCAAAAGAAGTGCTGCTTTATATCTTGATCGAACACCAATCTAGCATTGATTATGGTATTTCATTCCGCGTGTTGGCGTATCTAGTCAATCTTTGGTACGACCTGTACAAAAATACAAACGAAAACCTTCGCAGACACAAGACCTGGCGACTGCCGCCTGTATTTCCCATTGTTCTATACAATGGCAATGATCCCTGGGACGCACCGGTTTCTCTGAAGGAAATTGTGGAACATAGCGAATTATTCGGAGATTATATCCCCAATTTGAAATATCATATCATTGACATTGGCCATTATGACCCCAACAAACTTGCAGCACTGCATAATGCTCTATCAAGCTTATTTTTGCTCGAGCAAAGCCATGATCAAACAGCATTGAGCAAAAGTTTAGAAGAAATCAGCGATGTTTTCAGCCAGGAAAAAAATGCAGAGCTATGGAAAGCTGTTTTCCAATGGATCATCATCAAACTCAAACTCAATTTTTCCAAAACCAGCCCAGAGGCCTTGACCCAATTAGAAGAAGCCATACTCAAAAAAACTAAAAAGGAGGGCCATACTATGCTTGAAACTGTTGTCAATAAAATCTTTGAACAAGGCATCGAGCGAGGCATCCAGGAAGGCATTCAAAAAGGCAAACAAGAAGGTCTTCAGGAAGGCATCGAGCAAGGCAGACAAGAAGGCAAACAAGAAGGTCTTCAGGAAGGCATGAAAAAAAGCATTCTGAAGCTCTTGCAGACCCGTTTTGGACAGGTGCCGAAAAAAATCGAAGACAAAATCCTAGCCATCACCCAAGAAGAATCCCTATGGCTCCTCGTGGAAAAAGCCGGCACTGCCCCTACCATGAAAGAATTCAAGGATGCCTTAGCTGGCCTTGAAAGATAAGCTGTGAAGGATGCCTTAGCTGGCCTTGAAAAATAAGCTGTGATTGTTGCTTCTATTTCTTTATAAACAACATACAACGAATCATGATTTGCTTTTCTCAAACAAAAAAGGCTATGTTTAAGGCATAGCCTTTTTTGTTTTCATTGGATGGTTCCTCACCATCTTTTTTGAATGGCTTGGGCGCTGTAGAAGCTACCATGGTTTCATAGAAAACCACGATCCCATAGTATGGTTTGTCCAGATATGTGAAATTTTGCATCATTTACTCAATTTAGTCGAAAAGAATTGGAAATAATCAAGAGGCACTAAAATGGATTGCCGATTTTTCAAAATAGTTATTGAAAATGATTTTAAATAGCAAGACGCTGGCTTCTTGGATATTCTTTTGTAAGAATGACTATACAGAAAGGGAATCTTGTGACTGAGCAAAAGAAAAAACTATATGCCGAATTAACCCAAGCCTTAGCGCTTGAATGTTATAGAGAAAGAATGGTCTTTTGTAATAAAGACACTGCGGCACAATTCCTTGAGTCACTTTCCAACGAGGATATAATCGCAATCATAGAAGATTGCAAATATCCACAAGACTTGGCCATACATTTAGAAACGATTCTGAACGAAACACGTCCAGACCATGACATTGAGCAGTATATTTTTAATATTTTGGAAATTATGCTGAAATATCCACGATTCTTTCGACCAATACGCCGTTTCTTACTTCCTAGGCTAAAAAAGCTTATGTCTTTTAACGATAGAGCTGATCGTTTGGTTGCTCATATCCAAACCATGCTTGAAGAGCAATGCAGTTGCTTAGATGTCCCTACGATAGCCGCAAGTAGTGACTGGGCTTCTTTTTTTTCCTACAACAGCCTGGTTTGGAGCCTTCCGGCTTTGAGACTGATCCCTTGCTTAGAGTATGCAGCACAAAAAATATCCGACAAGCAATCTGCACAAACATTCATCAAAGGATTTCAAAGCTCTTGTGGGATGATAATGCCTCTCATTGAAAATGGGCACATCAACGATCGTTTGGTTGTTGATGCCACACTCGCAATCATCGAGGCTATTGTTCGTCATACTACGGAAGGTAAGGAATTTCTCGAGCTTTTCCCAAAAAGTTGCCCAACATGTTTTGTCGTGAGCGTGTTTAGCATGGTATATATTGGCACTGATGTTGCTGTTGAACTGGTTTGCAAAATTTTTGCATCTCTTTTAGGTGATCCAGAACAAATCATCCTAGATCAGGGTAATGTTCGCACTCTTTCATATAACATTCGCAGGGGATACATTCGAAGAGAAGATCCATTTCCTTATATAGGATATTGCCGTGATTTCAAAGAAAAGATTTACCAAATGGCAGAAAAGATAGGCTCTATGTTTAAAACGCCTCTATGCAAAAAATACATCGAAATGGATAAGTCAACATATTACTCCAGAGTCAGAAAATTTCTGTTTTCCGAAGATCCAAGGCTGTTCTTAGAATGGAGCAAAGCTCATTTGGAGAAAAAAAGTATTTTCGCTTTTTTCAAAAGCTTGTTCGTAAAAGATAAACATTGATCAGAGGCTGATCAATGAGTGATTTTGGGCAAATGGAATGCTTGACTTTGGCTAGTTATCATCCATCCAAAGGGCTTTTTGTGCATAAAGGTATGGAAGAGCAATATAGCATTCTAAGGTTTCTTTATCTCCTTGTGGCCTTCCAAAACCTATGGCTCCACTGCCATTGCCGGCTAGCGAAAGATTCGCATCTACTAAGTACCAGCCTTGTGGGGCTTTTTCTGACATTGTTTTTGTCACTCTGATGGAAGTAAAAGTCACATCTTGTGAAATGCCAAATGTGCCTTGTATGATTTTGACATAGCAACGCACACGATAAGTGGAATAGATTCCTGACCAGCTCATGAGTGATTGGCGGGTTTTGTCTGAGAGCAATCCAGCATAATCGCTATCTCCGGTAATTTTTAAATGCAGTATACGAAAATCAGTATTGCAGCCCCATGGATAGCGGCCTAGCCGAGGTCCAGCATGATAAACTCCATACCAATAAGGTGTTTTTTCAGAGGCCAGTTCAATGCGGTCAACAGCATTCGCTGGCTTGCTTTCAAGATATGGCCCAATGAACCCATGAGTATACGGATGGACAACTCTTGCTGTAACACCTGATCCATACGAGTACCAGTCTGCAGGATATCCATCTGAATTTAGTGACAAAAACTGCGAATTGTGAAAGATATTCAATGGAGATGGGACTTCTTGTTCGAGCTTGTTGATGCGTTCTTCCAATTTTTTTTGATATTCTTCTAGTGCCGCCAACCGTGTCTTTAAGGCATCATTCTCTGATTGCAATGAATTTAGACGTTCTAGAATAGGCTTGGTTGGCTCTTGGGCATTCAAAAGCATGACAAGCAAAATTACAAAAAGAATTGTGAACAATTTCATCATATTCCTTTCTTAAATTTGGAAAAAAAGTCCATCGCTTATCAAGCCAGCAAGCGCATGGTGACAAGGCATCATGCGCTTTGCTAGTCTAGGCCTTAATAAGGCAACTCCATAACCATGACTTGAGAGTAATCATTACAATCAGCAGTTCCGGCTGCTTGCACTAATTCTATACTATGCTCACCTGCTGGAATTTCGCGCAAGATTGTTACAAGGGGGATCAACGTTTTATGGCTAGAGACTTCATTTGTAGAAGCTTTTAATGCTCCTATGATGGTTCCATCCAATGTAATGTTCACCTGCATCGTTCCAACAGCGATGGTATGCCAAGCACTGCCAAAAGCAAAAATGACTAAGGTTTTCCCTCGGCTGATAAACTTTCCGCTTCTGGGATACCCATTACCACTAGCATAAGCAATAGGTATGGCTATTTGAAGATGGGTTTGCTCTTCTATTTTTTGATCTAGCTTTTGGGTCATCAGCAAATTTTGTTGATATAGTACTTGGTTTTGTTGCAAGACTACTAAAATCTGCTTTTGCATCTCTAAAATTTGCTTCCTAAGCTCTAAATTTTCCTCTTCTAATTTTTGGAATCGCCCTAGCATTGTGGTAGATGAAGGCTGCATTTCTTGCCCTAGAACTGGCATTGCAATTGAAAGAGCAGCAAATATCAATACAAAAAAATTGCAGATTGTTTTATCCATTTTCGGTTCCTAAAAATAAATTTTAAACTAACCTACAAAATCCTGAGAAAGCCAATACCGCCGCGGTTTCTTCAAAAACAAAATCCTAAGAAAGCCAATACCGCCGCGGTTTCTCCAAAAACAAAATCCTAAGAAAGCCAATACCGCCGCGGCTTCTCCAAAAACAAAATCCTGAGAAAGCCAATACCGCCACGGTTTCTCCAAAAATAAAATCCTGAGAAAGCCAATACCACCGCGGTTTCTCCAAAAACAAAATCCTGAGAAACCAATACCGTCACGGTTTCTCCAAAAACAAAATCCTGAGAAACCAATACCACCGCGGTTTTTCCAAAAATAAAATCCTGAGAAACCTTATGTTTTCTCAGGATTTTTCAGGAGGTTATGGGCGATATACGCGGATACCTTTTGTAATGAAGCGTTCTTGATTTTGTTCGGGCTGCCAGCCTAAAT
>JAKLHB010000007.1 GCA_022710345.1 Planctomycetota bacterium | reverse complement strand
CGAATATCCTTTGGAAACTATGGCCTTCGTGGAATAATAGCCCATTTGGGATTTTTCATTAACGAAGGAGAGCTCAGACAATTTTCTTTGACCCATTCCCATGCCTCCAAAGATAATGGATCTGCGATATCTCGGCTATAGGCTCCAGCAGGTATTGCAATGATAGGGTATCCATGTGTGGCATCCAAAACAATACTCTCAAATTCTTTTTTAAAATCAAATTCTGGATTATAGCCCGTGCTTAGTTCTTCCCATGTCTCAAAATATTGTTGATCCGATTTGCGTAAAACAGGCATACGAGAAGAAGAAAGAAAGTATGGATTCATAGCCGGATTGGAAATGATATTTGTGTAGCATGTCGCACACCAACGTAAAAGTGCATCAGTCTTATAACCTAGCTCACGGGCGTGTCCCAAAGAAAACATAATAAAATTCATTTCCCAAGGGCTAAACGCATGATAGGTTATCTCTTTGTTAATGTTGTCATTGTTAGCATGTTGGGTAGTACCAATGTCCCATTGATGCAACGGAGGTGGTGTTTCATCAGGCCACATCTGGATGGCATACTGGTTTCCCCATTTCCAATTATCGCTTGTTTCATACGTGGTGCCTCGAATGCCGCGGCCTCCTTCCCAAATCGCTATTGCATCTTCGGCCAATTTTTTGAAATATGCTTTTTCAGGATCAGCATCTGGAGCAAGGAACTCGGCTCGGACGCGATTGCGAAATGCCCATGCTTGGGCCCTAGGCTCTCCATGGATTCCACCAGATGATTTTGGACCTCGCCCATAGAAATAATTATCAGCAGGGCTTGTCCCAAATGCGTTCCAGCCTGACCAAAAATACATTTGTTCTAAGTAAAAGTAATCGCCTGTGAACAAATAGGCCAAGCTAAATGGATCAGGCTGATGGGCGCGATCTACAATCCAACCACCATTCGTGATCGTCCCAATGAATGTGATCTTGTCTTTAGGGTCAGTGTATGTATAATCAAATCGCTCGGTCCATAACGTTGGTCTTGCATTCAAGGAAAGTATACGGCCTACGCCTGTTACTTTTTCTTCTGCGTCAAATGTAGTTGCTGGACGGCCTTCTCGGATGTGCATAGGCCATGCCGCTGCAAGGTCAGCTTGTCCAAGGCAAAGCTCTTGCAACCGGGCATCACCTGTGTAAAGCCACGCTACCATCCAATCTGGATATGGCCCAATATCAGGCCTGCCGCCTGTGGTTGGCATGGCTTTTTCCCAAAGCCCGCGTTGAAGAATGCCTTTATTGGCACTGGTCCAACTTGTGTAATATGAGGCTATGGTGCTTTCTGGAATGACTTTGCTGGTATCATAATTCGGTACCACACGTGTGGCTTTTAAATATTCAACGTTATGCCAAAGATTGATTTGGGCAGGAGTGCCGCCAAGCCAATATACTTTGGTCCAACGGCTCATAGCATAATGTGCAAATAAGGGAGCGTTCAGCACTTCGGTGCCTAATGAATTGCTGATCAGCAGCCGGAGGGAGTAATTTTGGTTTTGCAGCACTTCGCTATGGGTGATTTCGCCAATGAATCGGATTTTCACGGCTTTGAGTGCTGGCCAAAATGATGCAATGAATGTGGGCCGATACGAATGATTTTCATCAAATCCATTATCATACGTTCGCTTTTCAGAATGATCGCCTAAAAGAATCGTGGTGACAATCGGGCCTTTTTGCCAATATGTAAAATAATCATCTTGCAACATGCGTCGGGCAGAGGCGCTAAAAACTTCCCTACTATTTTGCAATTCCTGAATTGCGTCAAAATCATAGTTGGCAAGCATATTTTCTTTTGTCTCAGCTCCATCATTGTTCCCGGTGGATTGGTTTTGAAACCTAATTGCAATAGGTTCTTCTGTGCTCTCCAATGTAGGAATAATGCACGCAAGGATTGCGTATTTTACACTGCCATCTGGCCAACGTGATTTGACATCCGCTTGGGTCACTAACGGAATGCCATCGAGCACCAATTGAGGGAAATTGGCAATTTCGCCTCGATAAAAAACACGAGCGAATTGCAAAGGATAATTAATTGCTTCTTTGCTCCGTTCAGGCAACTGGATGGTCATCACATTCTCTGGCGGAATTTCCTCGGGTTCTGATGGATCAAGGTTTATTGCTGTTGCGTCGTAACAGCCACAAATAGCCAACAACAAACTGATGATAGTCAACAAGATATACCATTTTTTTGCGTATATCATAAAATTACCTTTCTAATACATGAAGATGCAGTGGTCAAAATTTGGGATAGCAGAACTCGTAACCGAAGATTTTATTTCAGCGCATATAACATAATGTTTTCCATAGTATTATGTGCATAACAATAAGTAAAGACGGCTACGGGTTGTGGTAATGCGTAGATATTCTACTTGTTTTGAAAGCACTTAGCAATAAAAAGCATTTTTTCCTATTATTTTTACCCAACTTATAAATTTCAATATAGTTGCATCATGATTGGTGTATCATTCTCGAATTTTCAGGACTTCTACCATATCTAGTTTTTTCAGGCGATACCTGCAGGCAAATTGGGAAAAAAGAACAAATCCAAAAATTTCTAAGCTCGTTTTGCCATAATTCCAATAGGAAATAAAAACAGGCAAACGATAAATATCTGTATCATAAACACTTGCAATAAAACTACACAATGATCGCCCAAGTGGTATACCGCAAAGCAGGCCAAGGGATGCTAAAAGAAAGTATTCATGGAATACAATTGCGGTGATCTCTTTTGCATGAAAGCCCATCACCTTGAGGGTAGCAAGTTCACGCTGGCGCTCTCCAATGCTGATAACTGCGCTATTATAAATAATAGCAAATGCAATAATTCCAGCAAACAAAGAAATAATGCTTGTCATAATATACATGGAAGCACCAATGGCTTTCTCAAAATTCTGGATCATGGTCTCTTGGAATACCACAGTGGCAATGCTGGGCCTTTTTTTCAACTCTGCGTGGACTTCCCATAGTTTGCCAGGCTCTACTTGCAGGAGTGCTCCGTTAAATAAATAGCTTTCTTGAAGAAGGCTAGACACGGCCTGCACGCTCATGTAGCCATTGAGGCCTAAGTACTGGCTTACGATTTTTTGTACCACCACAGTTTTTTCTTTCTTGCCACGCTGCAATGGTTTGATGGTAAAGGAGTCGCCAGGCTTGACACTAAGGATTGTGGCCAATTTTTCGGATAAAATGAGGCCCTTTTCATCTAAGCGGATTTGATGACCTTCGGTGTCTAAAAGAGGCCGAAGTTCGCAATTGGGCTCCAACGCCGTGATGAGCGCTGTCTTTTTTTGCCAACCATGTTTAAATTCAAAAGCGTACTCGTAAATCGGTTCTACTTTTTTGACATACGGCAATCTACGGAGCTCGTATAAGGCGGCCTTTCCTTTTTCTTCAAAGAAAAAAATCTTAATATCTTGTTGCTGGGTGGCTTTAAATTCGTGATGAATTAGATGATCCATAGCATCTTGGATAAAAAATGCATAGATGAGGATTGCGGTGGAAAGGCTAATGCCCAAAACAATGAATCCAGAGCGGCCTGGATGGCGGAACATATTGCGAAAAATCATCTTCCAGATAAAAGAAACCCGGTCCCAAAGCCATTCATAATTTTCCAGAAAAATATGTTCTCCAGAAATCGGAGGAGCAGGTCGCATGGCTGTGGCAGGTGAAATTTGAGTGACTTGCCAAACTGCAATTGCACCTGCGCTACAACAATAACCTAAAGATAAAACAAATGCTAGGGCAAAAACATCCCAATAGATACGATGTTCTAGGATGGGAAAATGATAAAATTCTGTATACATAGCCAACATGGTAGAGGCCATGTAATTGCCCCATATAAGGCCAATGATACAACCGAAAATCGCCATCAGCCCTGCATATCCAAGGTAGTGGAAGATGATTTCCCAGTTACTATAGCCCATGGCTTTCAATACACCAATTTGGGTCCGCTGATTGGCTACAATTCGGCTGAGCATGATAAAAATCGTCAATGTAGCAACCCCAAGAAAGATCATGGGGAAAATACGGGCAGAAACACCAAGGCCCTTGATTTCGTCTGAAATAAATTTATAGCTGACTTGATCTTCCTGCTTAATCTTAGCCAAAAGGCCATAAGGTTCTAATATATCCTCAATCTTTTTCTTGACCTCTTCCTCCACATCTTTGGATGTTACCGCAACTGTGATATCGTTGATGGCTTCTTGATAGCCAAACGCTGCTTCTACAAAAGATTCTGGAGCATAGCAGATCGCAAAAGTTTGTGGATTAGGCAAAAAATCTTGCGCAGTACGTATAGTATAGATATACTCAGGGCTTAGAGCCATGCCAATGATCTGAAGTTTACGCTTTCGGTTGTTGATAGTGGCCCAAATAGAGTCATGCAGTTTAAGGCCATTTTTTTCACAAAACACCGGGTTTACTAAAATACGGCTTTCTTGTCCTACTGAAAAATATTGCCCTTGAACTAAATGAATATCATTGAGGATTTTTCGACGTTTGTTGGGCAATGAAATAACTCGTCCTACGAGGGCTTCTTTCACGCCTGGCAGTTCCAAGGTGACATCAAAAATCACTCTTCCTTCTACGGCCTGTACTCCAGGCAAGGCTTTGATTTTTTGCAAAACACTGCGAGGAGCACGATCTACGATAAAAAAAAGGTCTGCAAAACGATATTGCTGGCAATAGGAATTTCGAGAGACCAACAAATTTTGGTATGCAAATGTGATACTAATATAAGACCCAATGCCACATGCAATTACCATGATCACTGCAAGAAACTGCCCTTTAGCTCCCGAAATATCACGCCATAACTTTTGCCATAATGGGCTCATAAGAAAAATTGTGCCTATTTGTTCGTTACTAAAATTGTAAAATAGACTAACTTTTGTTAATAACAAAAGTTACGATATTGTACTGTAACGTATGCCATGAAATCAAAAAAAAATAAAATTTTTTTCAAAAAATGCTTGACATTTGACCTAAAATAGGTTATACTATAAGCGTTAAAAGTTAATAAAACGGCCTCATCGTCTAGCCCGGTTAAGGACACAGGGTTTTCAACCCTGCAACACGGGTTCAAATCCCGTTGAGGTCATTTATTATTTTAAATCCAGTTTTTTTTAGACTTCGCAAAAGCAACCATTTGTCCTGCTGGGCTGTTATCCATGCGGACATTTATTCAGTAGTCTTTGCGCAAAGGAAAAAATGTGCCGAAAGAAGAAGCCATTACAATGGAAGGTGATGTGACAGAAGCATTGCCCAATACAAGATTTCGTGTTAAATTGGACAACGGGCATTTAGTCCTTGCCCATATATCTGGGAAAATGAGGCAACGTTACATTCGAATTGTTCCTGGTGACCGTGTAAAAATTGAGCTATCTCCTTATGATCTCGAAAAAGGCCGTATTACATATCGTTTGCCTGCTAAATAGACAAACACGCAGCCTAAAAAATAATCCCTCTCCACAAAAGACCCCAAAATTTGGGGTCTTTTGTGTTTTTCAGGAAAATTCATTTGACTTTTTCTTTCCAAAGTTGATACAATAGGTTTCATGTTGTTGCTGCTAAGCAAAAATTGTCCATCAATTTCAACTGCTATGCAAACGATAGGAGATTTTTGTGTCTAAGAAGAAAAAACCAAAAACAAAAAAACAAAAAGAAGAAGTGCAAAAGTCAGAGGTTGAAGAACAAGAAAAAGAGCCTGCTGCAGAGTCAGAAGAAAAGAAGCCCGAACCCGAAGAAGCCAAGACACCTGCAGAACAAGAAGAAGATAGCGACGAACAACCAATCCCAGAAGAAGAAAAAACAAAACCAGAAGAGCCAAAAGCTGCTAAACCCTGTGATGATAAAAAGAATGATTTTGTAGTTGGCTTAATCTTGGGATTGATCATTGTGGCCATTGCTGCATTGATTGTGTTTTTAGTGGATTTAGATTATCTTAAAAAACTAGAAAAAGACATTGCGAAAATCAAGCAAGATAATGCGCAACTAGCCCATATTAGTGAACTGCAAAAACGAATTGATGGACTCAGTCCTCTCGCCGAACAAGTGAAAGAAATCAGAGATCAAATGAAGGGCGAGGCAGAGAAGCTGCAAGCGAAATTGGCTGCCATTGACAAAGCATTCGAAGCTCAATCAGCCGAATTGAAAAAATTTGCAGGCAAAGAAGAACTGCAGACGCAAGTTGCAGCTTTCCAACAACGTATTCAGGCCTTAGAAACCCAGTCCAACGATTTAAGCGAAGCTTGGGAAAAATTTCAAGCTGAATACCGAGTCATATTCCCTCAAATTTTGGAACGAATTCAAAAATTAGAGCAACCTAAACCGACAGAGGAACAGCCTAAACAGCCTGAATCTACAGAACCTAAATCCTAGTTGCTGATTGGCATTTGGTTGGCTATGGGAAGTCACTCTATTAACCCGTAGCTAGCCGCATAATTCACACTTTTTATTTAACTATACAACCCAAGATGTTGATCAACTTGGGAAGACTCTGTAGTTTGGAATAGGAAAATCGGACCCTTCGGTTTTCCTATTTTTTTGGCAATCAAAGGATGGTTATAAACGTGGCCCAAGTGGTTATTATTGCAGGCCCAAGTCCAGAGCTGGTGGGCAAAGATTTTCTAATTAGGGATGGTGATGTTCTTGGCAGTAGTGTTGCTAGCACTATTGTACTTCATTCAGATCAAATTTTGCCTCAACATATCCAATTTCATTGTAGCGATGCCAATACTCAATTCACGGGATTATCTCCAAATGCTTTTGTTTTGGTTAATGGTGAAAAATTATCTCAAGCAACTCTTAGTCATGGAGATATGATTACAGTTGGGGATTATGACTTGATGTGGAAAGAAGATTCTGCTGAACAAAAATTGATCAAGCCTCCTCAACCCATGCTCGAATCTCGAATTGAATCTAGGCAAAAACATTATGATAGCACCAAGCATATCCTGGAAAGCCTTGGGGACCAAGAAAAAACACAGCGTCGCTTGATTACGCTTTACAAAATTTCGAATACCATCAGCGGAATTTTGGACTTGGATCAATTGCTCAAAAATTTACTCAAGCTGATTTTGACAGAATTCGGAGGGGACCGCGGATTTATCATGCTCTATAATCAACATCAAACGCAGCTTGTTCCTGCTGCTGCGTTGAGTGCAAAAGGTGACATTATCACTCCCAAAATCAGCGAACGCATTGTTCAAGAAGTACTTGCAACTAAAGAATCTTTACTCTGTGAAAATATTTTGGATGATGCTCGATTTCGGGCACAAGACAGCTTAATTCGCCAAAATATTATGGCGACCATGTGCATCCCACTCATTCGCAATAATGAAATCTTAGGGCTAATTCACATTGATTCCCAACAGCGTGGTAAATTTTCACAGATGGACCTTGACTTATTAACAAAGGTAGCCACCCAGGCGGCTATTGTGATCGAAAACGCTCGCTTTTATAAAGTTAAGCAAGAATTTAGTCGTAATTTGTTAGCCCTAGCACAAGCTACTCAGTCATTGTCTTCCTACTTACGCTCTGAATTGATTGTTCAGGATGCCGCTCGATATACAGCTCAAATTTTGGATGCCAGTAGCAGTGCATTGTTCTTAGGTGAGCAAAATTCTCTGCGCTTGGTAGCCACCCACGGAGTATCCGAAGAAATCAAAGAAAAATTTGTCATTCCCTCTTTGTTATACAAAGTACTTGAGGGAAATGTTCCGATGCTTTTGAATCAACATAACATGCCTGAACTAGCACCATTAGTGCCTCTCAAAGCATCATTCTTAGCAGTACCTGTCTCCATTCATCCTCAACAAAAAACAGGGGTTATGGGAATTCTTTGTGGAATCAAACGCATAGGCAAAGGTCTTTTTACATCTGAAGATCAACAACTTCTTTCTATTTTGGCAAGCTATACAGCCATCGCGCTCTCGAATGCTACATTCTATGAAGAGTTACGGCAAAAAGAGCAAGAAATCGCCGGATGGACTCAACAATTGGAACGCGGTGTGTTAGAACGTACACAGCAACTTCAAGCCACCCAACATAAGCTTGTTCAATCAGAAAAAATGGCAGCAATCGGGCTACTGGCCGCGGGTGTAGCTCACGAATTTAATAATATCATTGCGAGTATGTATGGCTTTGCGCAAATCGCAATGAAAAGTGATAAATATAAAGATCGCCTGATCCAAGTTGTGCTTGAGCAAAGCAAACGGGCTTGCGAAATCACAGAGAGGTTGCAGTCTTTTTCAAAACATCGAGGTGAAACTCAAGAATTAATTGACATTCAGGAACTGATTGATTCGGTGCTTCGTTTGACCGAAACTGCTTTGACCAATGAAGGAATCAAAGTGATCAAAGAGTACCAACCTTTGCCAAAGCTTTTGCTCAACATTGAAACAATTCAACAAGTGGTGATGAACATTCTGATTAATGCTAGGCATGCTATTGAAAAAGATGGAACTATTATCATTCGAATTTCTCAACTCACGGATTCTCAAACTGCTCAAATTGAATTTGAGGATGATGGAAAAGGAATTGAGCCAGATAAATTAGACCGAATCTTTGAACCTTTTTATACCACAAAAGGAAGTTTTGGAGGTGGTACTCAGCCAGGGACTGGCATTGGCCTAGCTTTTTGTTATAATACCATTAAAGACCACAATGGGGAAATCACTGTGCGAAGTACATTAGGCGAAGGTACCTGTTTTACCATTCATTTGCCCATTCCACAGCAACCAGAAAAAGAAGAAAGCGCTTCCAGCGAAACTCACCAAGAAAAATGGGGCCAGGGAGAGCGTGTTTTGATTGTGGAGGATATGACAAACACTCGTAAGTTATTGATGAATATCTTAAAAGACAAAGGGTTCATCGTATACGCTGTAGATAATTCATGCTCAGCCTTAGAACTATGCAAAAAAGATGTTTTTGACTATATTTTTCTGAATGGCAAGATCCCAAGCCAAGAAGAAACACTCTCTCTATTTGATGAAATCAAACGCATCGAGCCAGATGCAAAAATCGTTCTTCTCACTGGACGAGCTGAAGATGCTTCTGTGATGAAGTATCTTGGTGTAGCTCATGGATATTTGCGCAAACCTTTTGATTTGCAAGATATTTACCGAATCTTTTATCCACAACCGTCTCGGCATTCCTCCAAACCTTGAAACCCAAGTTGGACAGCCTGCCACCTGTTTTACAACGCATTGTAAGAAAGGAAATATTATGATATACAAGCTAGCATTATGCGCATTCATTTTCTTCATAGGTTGTGCTTCACGAAGTAGCCAGTTAGCGCAAGAATACGACCGCTTATCCAATCAAATTGAAAAAATGCAAAATGAACTCAAAGCCACAGTCAATGCACAACAAACAGCAGAAGAATATGTCAGAGTAAAAGCTGAAATTGGAAAACGCATGGAAAAATTATTCCAAATCCGCGACGAAAATGATGCAGAAGGAATCCCGATTGGCATTGCACTGGATTCCCACGCAGATCCGAATGATTTAATTGTCCAGCTCAAAGAAAATTATGAAGCTTTATCCAAAGAAATTGATGCACTTAAAAAACAAAAGGGAAAAATTGCAGAAGAGCAAGTGAAAACAAATCCATAGCAACCAACTGATTGCTTGTTGCATAAAGAAAGGATTGTATATGTCTAAAGCATGGCTTATGCTGTTTGCAACTTTAGCTTTCATAGCTTGGTTGCCCAGTTGCTCGTCCGATGACACCGTAGATAATGGAAATATGCAGGTTGTGCAAGGTGAAAGTATAGATTCGTCAATGCAGACAGGTTCTTCATTTACAGAAAATACAATGAGTACGCTCTCTTCAGCACCTCAGGCAGTTTCAAGTTATGTAGAACATTTTGCAAGCTTAGATGAAGAATACGAACACGTTGATCGAGAAGTACGTGCTTTGCAAAGCGAATATAATGCAACTGTGAATGCCCAGATGGCTGCCCAAGACTATGCTGATAGTCCTGGAAATGAAGCCATTCGCAACCATTATGAAAAAAAGATGGACAAATTGATCACAATCCGGCAGGAAAACATGGACCAGGGCCTTCCTGTAGGCCCAGATATACAAAAAAGCGATGATATCAATTGGGTGCTCAAAACATTACGCCAAAATTTTGATGTGCTTTCAGACAAAGTCAGCGACTTGAAAAAAGTAAAAGGAAAACTCGAATCTCGTCGTATGAAGGGATATTAGACCTAACTTTCTGTCAATGGACCAGCTTAAGTTAGTTTCTCGGCTCAAACTTAATGCCGTTAACTTAGTGCGCAATGCCTGACTTGGAATAACCTAGAGTTATCAAGCATTGAAGAAGCCAGCGTTATGGAAAGTTGTATAGCGCATAATAGAGATTGCGATAGGGGCGAGCTGCAGTTCGCCCCTACATTCGCATATGAACGACGAACATTCTAAGCCTATGGACATTTGATGCAAGGCAATCGCCAATGCTTCCAATAACGGATTTTCAGCAACCTAAGCTGCTTATTTTAAGAAAAAGCAACTTGGGTTAACAAACTATAAAATACTTCGCTCACCACAATACGTTCTTTTTCCAGTAGTTCTTCTTTTTGCGATACCGATAAAGACACGGGCATATCTTTGAGCAGGCGGATTTGTACTTGGATTTGGCGGCCATTTTCTTCTTCGATCTGGTTTAAGGTAGATAAAAATGGGTTTTGGTGCAGATCAAGGCTAGGTGGAAACAGTGGTACAAAGCGAATCACAGACCATAGGGCATGGCTCAAGGCAAGGTATTCATAAAATTGTTGATTGACCTGGAAAAAGCCTAAAATATGCTGCGAAAATCGTGCTTTTTGCCAGAACATCAGATTGAGCTGAGTTGCTTCCATATAAACCAGTGGATTCATAGTCCATTTAGTTGCTTTGCCTAGCAAGGTAATGAATTCTGCATTTTTATAGAGTTGTTCGTGTAAATAAAGGTATGGCTGCCAGGCAAGCTGCTGAAACTCAATTTTTGCTAAAATAGCCGCATTGGCGCTGTGGATGTTTTGCAAGAATAAACAAATCCTTGTCTCTTGCTCGGATGTTGGAAGATTTTGAGCAAACTGTGCAGCAAGTTTGTTTTTGACCTCTTCTAGTTTCATCATGATGGTCATAGTAGGCTTCCTTACTTTTTGATGAGTGGAATTGCTCGTGTATGGTCACCCTCGCATGGAAAGGCCACCACCTCTGATTTAGGATCATCGCTAGCAATCCAGACTGTTTGATCGCCTTGCCATTGGCCACTCTCGACCTCCTTTACAAAATGAAGCAGCACGCGCGCTGTGATTTCGGGTATTTCAAGTGTAAAAGCATGATACACTTTCTGCATCAACATGAGCCGAGAATGCACGATATTTTTACGCAAGATTTCATGGCATGAACGTGGGGTGAAAGCATCGAATTCGCCGTTGAGTATGAGTGTTGGAGCATTGATTTTCTTTAGCTCTGCTGTAAAGCCTTTAAAGTTGCGTAATGATTCCATTAAATTTTGAATGGCGTATAGGTCATTGGTGGCTGCACTAGTCCGCTGCATAGCAGCAAGTTGTGGTTCATTTTTCGCAATCCAATTCGCACTAAAATTCAGTGGAATCAATAGCCGAACCATATATTCAAAACCGACCCGGGTCATCCCTTCATACAGATTGCAGCCAATTTGGGCAGTTTGAGCATCCATTTCACTGAATGTGCTCATGGGCACTAGACCTTTGACTCGTTCTGGATATCGGATGCCAAAGTGCAGCACAATCACACCGCCAAAGGAAATGCCTGTTATATAAGCCTTCTCGATGGACAGATGATCGAGGAGAGTCTTGAGCACTTCAGCGTTTTCTTCAAAATTTACATCAAGCACAGGTTTAGCTGACTTGCCTTGGCCAAGTAGATCGTATGTCAGCACGCGATATCCTTGCGGAACTAGATATTTCATATACACTGCCCAGTGCTGGATACGTTGTGTAAGGCCATTGATAAAGACAATCACAGGTGTCCCTGGATTGCCTTGGATGTCGTAATTGATTTCGTAACTACGATATTTGCAGAATGGCACAGTGATTTCCTTATCAATCAAAAAAAATTCTCTCGGAAGTAAAAGTCCTCTTTGATAGAATGCCAGGTTTTCCTGTGTCCCATCAGGACACGATAAGAGCCGACAGAACCTGGGGTTAGAAACCCCAGGCTTTATTCCCAAACCGCTTCGCGGCAAAAAACTTTGCTGCATATCTTATCGGGAGTTCTTTGATAGAATGCCAGGTTTTCCTGTGTCCCGTAAGAGCCGACAGAACCTGGGGTTAGAAACCCCAGGCTTTATTCCCAAACCGCTTCGCGGCAAAAAACTTTGCTGCAGTGCAATCTTATACGAGAGTTCTATAAGGAATTTGGGGAAGCAGATATAATGGATCAAAGTTTTCTTGTGTTGCCGTTGTGGAGGCTCCCCAAAAAAATCATCATCAGTGTTTATCTTCGTCATTATATCATTTCACGGCGACGAATTTCAAGATAGCGATTGAGCAATGGAATAGAGACTTCATGCGGCAATAAATCCAAACAGTGGATGCCAAGCCGACGTAATTCAGCAAATAATTTGAACCGTTCATCTTTTAAGTGATAAGACGAAACCTGGCGATGCAGGTCAGAGAGTGTTTCTGGAGTAGGCTTGAGATTAGCGTCTAAGAATGGGTCGCGCAGGGCTACAAATAGCACAAGGTGACGTTTGGCTAGCAAGCCAACATAATCTTTTAAGAGTTCTGAAGAAATGGTATCTATAAAATCTGTCAAAATAATGGCCAAACAGCGTTTCTTTTGCTGGGCCAGGAAATATTCCATGCCGATGACGAAATTGGTTTCTTGAAATTGATAGTCAATGCTTTCGCATTCGTGGGAAATTCGATCCAATGTAGCAACATTTCCTTGCGGTTTGAGATAATGGGTGACTTTGTCAGCAAATGACATAAATCCGACTTGATCCCCGCTTTTGATGGCAAAGTATGCAAGCAGCAACAGTGAGTTGATGGCATAATCCATCTTGGTGATGCCGTTTATTTCCGCAGCCATCAATCGGCCGCAATCTAAGGCAAGCATGACTTGGTGGTTGCGTTCAGCGCGGAATTCACGGGAATACATTTTACATCTGCGGGCCGATGCTTTCCAATCAATGCTTCTTGTATCATAGCCGGGTAAGTATTCTCTCAGCGAATCAAATTCTGAGCCTTCTCCACGATGTTTTTCAACCTTTAAACCTGCCCTAAATTGAGGATCAGAAAAAAAACGCAATGCATGTTTGCCCACGGCTTTCAAATTTGGGACAATCTTAGCTTTTTGATTTAAAGGAAGATGATATTGGAACCACCAAAGCCCTAAATATCCTAATAATCGAAGGCGTATTTCTTGAAATTCAATCACGCCTCGCCGTAAAGGTTTTAGTGGGTAAGAAAAGGAATTGCTGCCTAGCTTTAAAGAAACAGGTTTATTGGGAATCTCGATATCCATTGGCCCATCAATGACAACAAAAATATACGCAGCTCGAATAGGCAATTGGCCTGGAACTTCAACAAAGACTTGAATTGGCTCTGCGCCATCTGTGTAATAGACAACCGATGCTTCCAGGCTGCATGTAAATTCTTTTGCTTTTGGAAACATGGAATATTCGCCGATGAGCAAAATCAAGATAAGTCCAAGGCCAACGAGCCAAAGTGATATGCCAATGTCATCATGGAATAGCGGAAAGAGCGATAATGGCAAGCCAAGAAGCAATATCAATAACAAACGTTTGGTAGGGATGACCATAACGCACCCCTTTCTTATCGAGGCACAGGTGTTTTTTCAATGATGTCCTGTAAAACTTTGGCATCTGTGATTCCCTGGATTTGGGCATCTGGTTTCAAAACAATGCGATGGGCAATAACAGGTTGGTACAAGCGTTTGATGTCATCAGGGATCACATAATCACGGCCTTGCAAAATCGCTAGGGTACGGCTGGCACTCGTGAGCATTAAGGTGGATCGAGGGGAAGCGCCGCATAAAATAAATGGATTTTCTCGAGTCTGACGAACCAAATTCACGATATAGCGGACCACATTGTCGCTTACGACAATATTTTGGATGTACTTTTGCACACCGACAAGCTGCTTGATGTTAGTAACCACTTCAACACCTAAATCTGCTGGACGTGCAGATACAGCTCCTCGTTGGTGCCGGCTCACCATCTCAATTTCAGCCGTTTCAGATGGATAAGAAACAATCAACTTTAAAAGAAAGCGGTCTAATTGCGCTTCAGGTAAAGGATACGTGCCTTCTTGTTCAATTGGATTTTGAGTAGCGGCCACAAAAAAAATATCCGAGAGCCGATGGTTCACTCCATCAATGGTCACTTCAAATTCTTGCATGGCTTGTAGAAGAGCAGACTGGGTTTTGGGCGGGGTGCGGTTGATTTCATCAGCCAGAAGAAATTGTGTGAAAATCGGGCCCTTGGTTAGGATGAATTCATTCTTTTGGAAATTGAAAATATTGGTTCCTAGAATATCCGCAGGCATTAAATCCGGCGTGAATTGGATTCGTTTAAATTCTAATCCCAAAATATGGGCTAAGGTCCGCATCAGCAGTGTTTTAGCGGTTCCTGGAACACCTTCCAAAAGCACATGTCCACTGCTTAACAGGCCGACCAAGCAAAACTGAGCAATATCATCTTGGCCAATTACGACTTTACGAACTTCATTCAGAATTTTATTGTTGAGATGACTTATTTTTTCAATGAAATCATTCGTTCCTTCCATTGATGGATTCCTTTGGCTATAAAACTAATATTTCGTGGATGGTGCACGCGAAGACTTTTTTGATACAGACTTAGGATAGAATAGGGATTGCCAAATGCTTTTCCCAATTGGTCGAGATATTCAATTTTTTGAGACATAGGCATAGGCACAATCATGGGGAATCGTTCTGCAAGTTCTTGAATTACTGATTTAAGATACTTGCCCAAGAAATACTCATGTTGATTGCCTGCACAAGTAATATGAGCAAATGCTTTAATTTGTTCCTCCAGGCTTCGGCTTCGTTTTGGCTCTGCTAGCGGAGGTCGGAATCGCACACCCACAAGCCATGCTAAAAATAAACCAATCAGCAAAATTTGTAGGGTGATGTAGATACCTGGATGCGTGAGAAGCGCCCGCAAAACAGATGGAGGTCTTCCTAAACCATGTGCAATCTCGTCAACAATCACATCTTTGTTAGGTTGTAGATCCTGCAGCATATCAAGGGCCAACATGCCATTTTCCTCTTTGCCAACCCCCATGTTTGTAAAAATTTCTGGGTCAGCAACCAGGATCAGCCTGCCTTTGTTCAAATTTGAATTGCTAATTTCCACCACAATCGGCTTTTGATCTTGTGTGGATACCAAAACTTTGCCTTGATGGTAGGCGAAATATTGCAATGAATCACATTGGATTGCATAAGTTTTATTCCATGCTGTTTTGAGGGTGGACTTGTTAGCAAAAATTCGTTTTACCTGTACATCTTGGCCCATTTCACTGCTAAAGCCAGACAAATCATCTGCACTCAAAAATATCCAATCTCCAACCCATTGAGAATTTTGTGCAGATGGATGCAGAATTCGCCATTTAGGCCATGTTAAAAGAACAATGTTGTCATTGGTTACAATTTTTTGCAAACTGGTTGAGATTGGCTCATGCGTATAATCTGCCCATAAACGGCGGCTGGGTTGTAAAAAAAGCACCATTTTTTCTTGGATATGCTTATAGAAATAATGACGGCCTCGTATGACAGTAAAATTGCACGCATCCAAAATTTGCACAAGTGCATGGTGCCCTAATGCACAATAACTAAAGCTGCTCGGATTTGGCTCCCTGTCTGTTTTTTCTAAAAAAGTCATTAAAACAACGCCTGCTACAAATAAAAACAGGAAGGATCCAATCAAAATCGGTATTATTTTTGGACTTCGGAAAGGTATTGATTCATCTCTTCCCAGCTTTGTTTGCATCGTTGATAATCCTCTTCGCCAACTGGACGGCAAGCATAATAACCTGCTTCAATGGCTTGATTAAAGGTTTTCACACAATTTTTGATCTGTGTATGATCAATCTTTTGGATTAGTTCATAATTCGTTAGGTATTTACTGTTGAGATAAAGCATCTTTTTTTCTTGAAGTAAACCAATACTTTTTTGGAATAGCCAACGGCAAGCATCCAAATATCGCTTTTCTGCGAGCAATTGAGAAATATCTTCTACAATTGGCGTTGTGATATCTGAGCCAGATTTTTTTCCTGTTGCATCTGGTTTGAGCTTGGCTTCGGGCTTTTGGCGTTTGATCTCCATAATCCATTTTGTGATTGTCCAGGCCAAAAAACCTGCCATCAAAATACCCAAACCATAGATGATGATATTCCAAAAACCACTGCCGCCTAATCCAACATTAAAAGATGGCTCACGGCTCCTGCGAGAAGCTGACTGCCTTTGTTGTACGGGAAAATCAGGAAGCTTTGGATCTGGAGCTGGCTTATTTTCTTCTTTTAAGCGATCTAGTTCTTCTTGAACTTGCTTTTTTTGTGTTTCAAGTTCTTGAAGTTCTTGCTGTAGTTTATTAAGGGCTGTCTTTTTTTCCTTGGCTTGTTCTTGTGCTTCTTCTACAGGAGACAATGGCTTTTCGTCTTCATCATAATAGCTTTCTTGCTTTTCTTTCCATTCCTGGCGTTCTAATTCATCTTTCTCCTGGTAAAGACGGTCTGTTTCATTTTCAGACTGCTGCATATTCTCTTCGTATGTTTCTCGATTTTCCATCAATTTGCGCGAACAATCTCTCAGTTCCTGCTCTTTCTGAGGATTGGTCCATTCGTTGTGCTCATCTCTCCATTTTTGGTATTCTTGCTCAGTTTTCTTACGTTTACGCAAAATTTCGCCTTGCTTCTTTTGATATGTCTGCTCGTATTGCACTTGTTTTTGTTTTTGTTCTTGAATTTTTCTCTGAATCTCTTGGAGTCTTTGTTCTCTTGTTTCCTTTGCTTCTTTATCAGCCTGCTCTACTTTTTGAGCAATACGTTCTGACTCTTCTGCTTCTTTTTTTAAGCGTTCTTGGTCCTGGCTAAGCTCTTGAATTTTTTTGTCACATGTTTGCAGTAGTTCTTGCAATTGCTGCAATCTCATTTTGCTCTGCACTTCTTTTTGATATTTGGGCGAACTCCAAACATCTCGAATATTTTCTTGCTGCTGGCAAATGCCGAGGCAAAGCCATGCAAGTCCTAGCAGGATCATCCACCCAAAAGCTCGCATCATAGTGTGTCCTTTCTAAGGTAGATATTTCACTAAATATGGCCCTAACATTTGTGTAAGCTTGAAAGGCATCTTGCTCCAAATTGCTTGAAACAAGCGAAATTTCGGGTTAGAAGGATTATTATGTGGAATACTTTTTTGCCGAATAAATTGATATTGATAAAATAATGGCCGAGATTCAAACCCTTGGTTTTTCTTGAAATCTGCAGCCCCGGTTTCTCGACGGCTGCGTCCAAAATCAAAATAGGCAAAGCCTTTTTGAACTGCATATTGCATCAATTTATAGTACATGAAATTATTTGCGCTATATTCTATACAATCATCAGTTGCGCCTGAATAGTATGCAGACAAGGTATCTTTGTGCATAAATGCCATCACAGAAGTCAGCAATTTAGATCCTGTGCGCACAAATAAGATTTCAACTTTATCTTGGAATTCTTGCCGCAGTTCTTGGAAAAAAGCCAATGGCATGGATGGACTGCCCAAAGACCTCTTATTTGCAGAAAATAACTCGTAAAATTCTGGAATGTTATCTGGTTCAAAATTGGCAGATAAATCTTTTTTCATTGCATTTCGAGTAGCCGCACGAGCCTTGCGTGGGAACATATCCAGCACGTCATCTGGAGATTTAGGAAGCGAGCGAATGAATGTGATGTATAAATTTGACTCAGGCAAGCCAAATGAATTCGGATATAAATTCCGAAATTCCACATAATCCACCCGCAGCTTTTGGCCCAAGTCACTCGCATACTGCATCAAAGATTCCATGATTTGCGGAGAATCTGCCAAGATACCTCCGTATGTTGCAAATGGAATGGAAATCAATGTTGGACCTGCAAAAATATTGCGTGCTATGAAAAATAAAGGCAGAAGCCCTGTGATTTTGCCGCCTTCCATGGCAACAAAATAATAAGAACGATGCCCAAAAACTCGTTCCACCACACGTTTCCAACCAAGCTGATGGCAAAATGTAGATTGAGCATGTTGGGCAACATATTGTTCCCAAGAAGCCTCGATTGTAGTATTTAGTGGGATAATTTCCATATCAAAATTCCTTCGCGTCTTAGCTAGATATTGTAGGAATCAAGCTGTATAAATTTGTAAAAGCAAAGTCTTGAGTTAAATGCCGCAGTTTTGCGGCTGTTGATCCAAGCCCTACATAATGACGAAATTTACTGAAAAAGCTAGCTTGTTTAATCCGAGGCTGCTGGGGGTCTATTTCCCAAGGATGTAGATAAAATACAAATGAGTGACCTTCTTGATTTGTCTTTCGCAAGCCTTTGCGCGTGATCCAGTATGGATACAGACGGAAATATCCTCCTCCAGCAATGGGAAGCTGCATTTTTCCAAGTTTCCAGGTAGCAGGCGGAAACTCCATAATGCGGCCCACTGGCCTAGTGATCCAATGAGCATGCCTAGGGGCATCTAGGATGCCATAGCGATGATGCCGGACTGGAAAAATGCTGGAGTCATACGCAAAGCCTTCTTGAATTAAAATATCCAATGCCCATAGTGAATCTTTTGTAATCGAATAACTGGGTGCTCTGTAGCCATACACTGGCTGCCCAATGATGTCTTCTAAGGCAGCTTTGGCCTGATGCACATCAGCTTGAAACTCGGCAGGCGTTTGGTCATAGATCAAACGATGCTCTGCGCTATGGCAGCCAATTTCATGGCCTTGAGTCTGAATCTTTTTGACTAGTCCTGGGTATTTTTTTGCTACCCAGCCCAATATAAAAAAAGTTGCTTTCACTTGCTTTTCTGCAAATAATTGCAGCAGAAAAGCAGTGTTTTGCTCTACCCGCTGAGGGAATTTTTCCCAACTTGCTTGCGGAATAACACTAGCAAAATTGCTGACGTGGAAATAATCTTCCACGTCAACACTTAAGCCATTCTGAATTTGGTTCACTTTGCTCCTGCTCCTGTCAAAATAACTTTGATGGTCTTAATTAAAATTAAAATATCTAAACTAATGGAGAAATACTTGATGTAGTATAAATCATGGCGAAATTTTTCGCATGTACCTTCCAAATCATTGGTGTATTCATGCTTCACTTGCGCCCAGCCTGTCAGACCTGGTTTGACCGCATGTCGTAAAAAATAATAAGGAATTTTTTCCTTATACATATTCGTAAAATGAGGTCGTTCTGGTCTTGGTCCAATCAAACTCATTTGGCCTCGCAGAATATTGAAAAGCTGTGGCAGCTCATCAAGCCGGGTCTTGCGAAGATATTTGCCAACAAATGTCACTCTAGGGTCTTTATCTTGTGCCTGTTGTGGGCCTGTTTTTTCAGCATCTATGCTCATGGTGCGATATTTATAGATGATAAACGGTTTTTCATAGAGCCCAGTGCGTTCTTGAGTATAGAAAATCGGGCCTTTGGAAGTCAGCTTAATTAAAATACCAATCATGATCTGCACAGGCAATGTAATTAAGACCCCCAAAAAACAGAACACAATATCCATACAACGCTTGACAAAACGAGTGATATAAAGATTCGCAGGGGCATAGACAAATAAGATTTGGTTGGGCTTCAGTTCCTCATAAAGCACTTTGCCAGTAATCCAAGCATAAAAAGAAAGACCATCTAAAATTTGGTAGCCTCGTAAATGGCATTGCCAGAGAAATTCTAATGGCAGTTTGTCTAGTGTGTCTTTTGTGACAATGATCAGGTGAATGCTTTTTTCTTGGAAAAAAGCAATCATATCTTCCACTGGATTTTCCTGCGGAGGAACTTTCATTGGGAAAACTGAAAATCCTGAGTAGTCGTGTTTTAGAATTTCAGCATGCAGATTTTGGGCAAATACATCATCGCCAATAATTACCGCACGCCGATTTAAGACCTCAATTTTCGGGAATAACCAATTAAAAATAATACGCCATGCATATAAAAATACAGTGACTACCCAAAAATGGATGAAAAGAATTCCGCGTCCAATATAAAAATTTGGGAAAATATAATAAAAAATACTAAGCACAATATAGCTCAATGCAACGGCTTGCAAAATAACCCAGAAAAACAATAGCTCCCTATGCCGGGCATAGAAGTAACCGCTGTATCCATCCAAATAATACAAAGAAATATTGATGGTGAAGACCACAATCAATGCCTTGGGAAGCAGATGTTCAAACATCATCGCATCGCCAGTTGCAATAAAATTTCTTAGAAAAGCAGCCACAATCAGGCTCAAATAAATCAAGACAGATTCACTGAAAAACAAAAATAACGAAGGAGTCGAAACTCCTATTCTCAGAATATGGAACATATCTTTTTGCCTTAGTAGAATGCTGAAGAATAAATTTTTCAAAATTAGTGGCAATTGCAAAACTTTCAGAATATCAAAACCATGATCATACGTCAAGACAAAAATCTGAAAAGAACAACAGCTTTAAAAAATATTGACAGCTTAAAAAAAATTGCTCCATTCTGCCAATTGCAGCAGACGTTGTCGCTCGCTTTCTGGCCTGCAAAGCAACCAAGCAAAACAAGTCCATTGCCTTTGGATGTTTTTGGGGGGCGCTGCTGCATTGGCACAGGTGGAATCAGCACAAATCTTTAGAGGTTATCTAAATGAGCTTCATTGATTAGTTCGCCAGCATTTGTTGTACAGTAGAAATCAAAGCTTCTCGGTCAACAATGACTTGAGCAGGCTGACTTCTTCGCCATTCATCTCGATCTTTGATTTCTGAAGCTAGCTCTCGGCCTTTCCTAAGGTCTTTGATTGTAACCTTATGTTGGCTAACTTCATTACTTCCAACAATAATAGCCAAAGGAATGTCCCATTGATCTGCATATTTTAGTTGCTTTTTAAGCCCAGCTTTTTCCATGAATAGCTCTGTACAAATTCCGGCTCTCCGTAGTTCAAAGGCCAATTTTTGATACTCAGGCATGAGTTGCGAATCCATGGAAGTAATCAAAACTTGCGCGGTTGCTTTAGGCATGTTGATGCGACCTAAGCATTTCATAGCCTCTAAGAGGCGATCTACACCAATCGAAGCTCCAGTTGCAGGGACTTTATAGCCCAAAAATCGTTCTACCAATCCATCATATCTACCACCGCTAAAAATAGACCCAAAGTGGCGTTCGTTGCCATGTTCATCGTGGTATGGGATAGTTAAGACTGTTTCAAAAACTGGGCCAGTATAATAACTCAACCCTCTCACAATGGTTGGATCAAACACAACTTGGCTATTGGTATAGCCTACTGCACTCAAGAATTGGTCAATTTGCAGCAATTCATCAATGCCTTGTTTACCAATCACTGTGCTGCCAACTAAGGCATCCAATTCTTTGCAAAATTGTTCTCTGGATTTGGCTTGGATTTGCAAGAATTTTTCAATCCATATAATTTGGTCGGAATTCAATCCAGCACCTTTCGTAAAATCGCCGGATTCATCTTTACGGCCAGGTCCTAATAGTTCCATGACTCCACGCAGGCCAATTCGATCGAGCTTATCTATTGCCCTCAATGCAGTCAGCCCAATCTCAGTTAAGTTGCCTTTGCTATCCAATGAGTCAATTCCTGCTTTTTCCAATACTCCGTTGAGTATTTTACGATTGCTCACTTTGACCTGGTATTCACCGACCACAAAGCCTAAGCTAGTCAAAGCATCGCAAATCACAGCACAAACTTCTGCATCTGCTTGCATGGAAGCACAGCCAACAGTATCAATATCCAATTGATAAAATTCTCGAAATCGTGCAAGGCCAGGCTTTTCATCGCGCCATACAAGGCCAAGTTGATACCTGCGGAATGGCTTAGGCAGCTCTGGATATAAAGCGACCAGGCGAGCTAAAGCAGCAGTGAGGTCATACCGTAACGCAATCCATTCCCGATCTAAGTCTCGAAACGAAAAAATGCCTTCTTCTGCAGTATCGCACTCTGGTAAATATTTGCCTAAAACATCCACATATTCTAACGCAGGAGTTTCGATAGGTGCAAATCCATAACGTTCATAGACTTTTTGCACATTGTTCACAAGCCAACGTCTAGCCAAATATTCTTGGGTAAATGTATCTCGAAATCCCTTGAGCATTCTTGGACTGCACAGTGATGTTGAATTTTCCATTCAAAATTCCTTGATAAAACTATTGCAACAATTTTTTGATGAGTTTTCCTCGAAGTTGATCGCGCTCTTCTGGTGGAAAAGCGCCTTTATATATCTTTTGCAAATGTGCAGGTTGTACCAGCACAAATAGCCGATGAATCAGTGGTAGCATATCGCTTTTTATGATGTCGAGGTAAATCCCTAATCGAATATGGGACAAAAAGCACATACTTTTTTCTGAAGAAATACTTTCTCCTGACCGTAAGGTTGCCCATGCTTTTTGCACTAATTCGTTAGTACTTTTAGCATTATGAGAAATCAAGTTCTCTCGCACTTTTCGTTCATAATCCATAATCTGTGGCACAACAGCTTCTAGCATTTGAATGAGCTGGGCTTCAGTTTTGCCCATGCTAATTTGGTTGGACAATTGGTAAAAATCACCAAGAGCGCTTGTTCCTTCGCCATAGAAACCACGCAAGCTAAGCCGTTTTTTGATCAAATTTTGATAAATTTTATCCATTTGCTTGGTGATCGTAAGGCTCGGTAGATGAAACATCACAGAGACTCTAAGTCCTGTGCCAGCATTTGTTGGGCATGCGGTGAGATAGCCAAACTTTGGATGAAATGCATAAGGTACATGCTTGTCAATATCATCATCCAAAGCATTGATGGTGTTGTATAAATTGCTCAATTGCAACCCTGGCCCAAGTATTTGCATCCTTATATGATCTTCTTCATTGATCATCACTGAAATGGTTTGGTCTTGCTTGATGAGCACAGACCGGCTTCCCTGCCCTTGGGCATGGTCTCGGCTAATCAAATGCTGCTCCACCAAAAGAGCAATTTCATTTTGATCTAAGGATGCTAAATTGAGGTGAGTATAATCTTGGAAAAGCTTGGCTTTTGCAAAATTTCCTAAGATATAGGCTTCTGTGTTTTCTTTTTGCTCAGGTGTAGCCTTGGATGAAAATGGGAAATTGGCCAGATTTCGAGCCAGACGAATTCTGCTAGAGATCACTACATCTAAGTCCTGCCCTTCGGATGGAAACCATGCCCAGTTACTATCCAGCATATCTTTATTCAATTCCATGCTGTTGTCCTTCTAATTTTTTGATCTCTCGAGAAATGATAGCAGCCTGTTCATACCATTCCTGCTCAATGGCCTCCTGAAGTTCTTTGTGTAGTTTTGCAAGTCTGTCTATAGGTTCAACCTTTTTCTCCATTCTATCGCCGCCTTTTGGCTTTTTACCAGAATGTTTGGTTGCACCATGTATGGCCATGAAAGCTTTTTCTAAGAATGGCTCAAATAAATCATAATCTTTGCTACAGCCAAATCTCCCTTCTTGCCGAAATTCATGGTATGTCATGCCACAAAAATCACATTTAGGGTTCTGTGTTTGCACGGCTTCAGGGCCTGGATGTTGCGCTAACGAAGAAACTAATTGGCTTAACAATTCTTGAAATGAAAGTGGGTAAGAAAATTGTGGGTCCTGGATATAGGCACTGCAAGCTTTTGCACATTCTGAACAAAGCGCGTGGTTTTGCTTTTGATGGTTTTTGACTTCGCTAAAAAAAACAAGGGCTTCGTTTTGATGACATTTTTCGCACAACATAATTGGCCTCCTATCCTGCACCACTCATGCTAGATATGTGTTCAAAAGTTCTTTGAAAAAACGTAGTCGCAGCCGTTGCCGTGAGCGTGAGTGTGCGTGACATAAAATTACATTACATCTAGTTTTTTATGGTTGTGTTGCATCGTTTGTCTCCTTACAAATTACTCACGCTCACGATGACATCATACGTGTTAAGTTAGCGATAACATTTTTACAGATAATTCTTTCAAAAGAATCGTAATGTTATCGCTTAGCTTCACAACGTATGACACTCACGATGAGATGTAAGAAAACTTAGTTGATTGACTACTGAATTCTGGGCCTTATAAACCAGACGCTTGCTTAGTTGCTGTATCCTAGCCTACGGTTGAGTTCTATCAAAATCTTTTTGGCTGCAACGGGCAAAATTGTGCCAGGACCAAAAATAGCTGCAACGCCATGTTCATACAAAAATGCATAATCTTGTGCAGGGATCACACCACCACACACAATCATGATATCTTCTCTCTTCAATTCCTTAAGGCATTGAACTAATTGAGGTACCAAGGTTTTATGGCCAGCGGCTAGAGAACTAATCCCAATGATATGCACGTCATTTTCAACAGCCTGGCGTGCGGTTTCCTGCGGAGTTTGAAACAATGGACCAACATCAACATCAAAGCCCATATCAGCATACGCAGTGGCTACAACTTTTGCACCACGATCATGGCCATCTTGGCCCATCTTAGCGACCAAGATGCGTGGCCTGCGGCCTTCTTTTTCAGCAAACTGATCTGCCATGGCCCGAATTTCTTGAATGACTTCAGGCTCATTATATTCACTACTATAGACTCCACTGATGCTACGGATCACAGCTTGATGCCTTCCAAAAACTTTTTCTAATGCTGACGAAATTTCTCCTAATGTAGCACGAGCACGCGCTGCATAAATCGAGAGTTCCAAAAGATTGCCATTGCCTGTTTCAGCAGCTTTTGTTAAAGCATGGAGGCATTCCTGGACTTTGGTTTCATCGCGATTAGCCTTGAGCTCTTGCAAACGTTTGATTTGAGCCTCTCGGACTGCGGTGTTGTCCACTTCTAGGATTTGCAAAGCTTCTTCTTTTTCCAGGCGATATTTGTTGACACCAACAATAGTTTCCTTGCCTGAATCAATGCGGGCTTGCCGTCTGGCAGCAGCTTCTTCAATGCGCATCTTAGGCAGACCGGTTTCCAATGCCTTGGTCATGCCGCCCAATTCTTCGATTTCTTGGATATGCTTGAAACTGCGATGGAGCAATTCATTGGTCAAGAATTCAACATAATGGGACCCAGCCCATGGGTCAATAACTCTGCAAATGCTGGTTTCATTTTGCAAGTACAATTGAGTATTGCGAGCAATTCTTGCCGAGAAATCGGTTGGCAAGGCCAAAGCTTCATCCAAGGCATTGGTATGCAGGGATTGAGTATGGCCTAGCGTAGCAGCCAAAGCTTCCAAGCAAGTACGCGCTACGTTATTGAATGGATCTTGCTCTGTCAATGACCAACCTGAAGTTTGAGTATGCGTGCGGAGAGAAAGCGATTTTGAGTCTTTTGGATGGAATTGCTGAACCAACTTCGCCCAAAGCACACGGGCAGCCCGCATTTTTGCAATTTCCATGAAATAATTCATGCCTACACCCCAGAAGAATGAAAGACGTGGAGCAAATGCGTCAATATCAATGCCTGCTTTAAGCCCAGCACGGATATATTCCAATCCATCCGCCAACGTGTAAGCCATTTCAATATCTGCTGTTGCACCTGCTTCGTGCATATGGTATCCGGAAATACTAATGCTGTTAAACTTGGGCATATTCTTGGATGCAAAGGCAAAAATATCCGAGACAATTCGCATGGAAGGGGTAGGTGGATAAATATAGGTATTGCGCACCATATATTCTTTCAAAATATCGTTCTGGATGGTGCCTGTGAGCTGTGACCACTTTACTCCCTGTTCCTCTGCTGCCACAATGTAAAACGCCATGATTGGCAATACTGCGCCATTCATCGTCATGGAGACAGAAATTTTATCCAATGGAATTTGATCAAATAAAATCTTCATTTCCATGATGGAGCTAACAGCAACGCCTGCTTTGCCAACATCACCAACAACTTTAGGATGATCAGAATCATATCCTCTGTGTGTGGCCAAATCAAAAGCAATAGAAAGCCCTTTTTGTCCGCCGGCTAGATTGCGGCGATAGAATGCATTGCTTTCCTCTGCTGTGCTAAACCCAGCGTATTGTCGGACTGTCCAAGGCTGCATCACATACATCGAGGCATAAGGACCACGTAAAAAAGGTGGCAATCCTGGAAGATACTGAAGATGCTCGCAAGACTGTGTGTCTTCAGCAGTGTACAAAGGCTTCACAGGGATTTGCTCATTGGTATTCCAGGTTAAGCTAATATGCTCTTGGTCCTGGATTTTTTGCGCGAATGCTTGCCATTGATCAATGGTAGTCCCTTTGGATTCACGCGGATATTCCATTTGTGAAAAATTCGGATTCATTTATTTTTCATTCAGTGCTGCATTTCAAACAACACTGCCTCCTTGGATTATGCCAAATTGCCTAGCTTAGCCAACAAATTGCTGAGAACTTGATGAGCATTGCATCGAATGTGAATGAATTCATCAATTCCAGATTTTTTATGCGCTTCGACTTGATCTTTTGGATACCCGGCGAGAATGACCATGATTTTGGGATTCTTAGCTTTGATTCCAGAAACAAGCTGTGGTACCAATTGCGGGTAGGTTTCATCTGTGGAGCAGATTACTACAACTTGAGCCTGCGATTCTAATGCAGATGCAATCGCATCTTCTACTTTGGCAAATCCAGTTGGATCCTTGACTTCGAAACCACCGATTTCAAAGAAGCTGCGAGAAAATTCAGCTCTGGCTCGATGCTGGTCAGCAGACCCCATATTTGCTAAGAAAACTTTCATCTTTTTGCCGGTTTTCTGCTGATATGCTGCCATTGTATCGCGCAAAATTTCATAAGGTTCACTCGCTCGATGGATCAACAATGCCTTGACTGTGGGAATATCTTTTGGCTTGCGCAAGACTTCGGTGATCTGCCCCAAGGTTGCATTTCGATAAAACGCATTGGAGATGTCTGCTATTTCTTGACCAGACGCTATATAAAAGTTGATGGTCAGCCGCTGCGTTTCCTGGCATCGCTGATTTTGAATTTTGGCATAATCTACGGGTTTGATCTCTGGAGCAGTTTCTAGTACATTGGCATACATATTGATGCCAACCATCACATCTTTGCGGTTACAAAAATTTTCTTTACGTTGCTGTGCAGTCGCTTGGATCGTGTTTTGAATCCAACTATTTTGCAGCACAGCCAACATGCCGCCTTGATTTGAAATATTGCCTAGAATTTTCCAAACTTCCTGAGCCATTTGATCTGCTAATGTTTCAATGTACCAGGTTCCACCAACTGGATCAATGAGGCGATCGAGATGGCATTCTTCTTGCAAAATCAATTGTTGATTTCGAGCAATTCTTCGAGAAAATTCATTGGGCAAACGAATGGCTTCATCAAAACAAGCCACGTGCATGCTATTGACACCACCTAGAATTCCACTAAAAGCTTCTGTGGTGCTTCGAAGCATGTTGACATACATATCGTATTTTGTTTTATTGAAACTAGAGCCGCGTCCATGAATCTGAATCTTGGCTTCTTCTGGCTTGCCGCCTAATTTTTCAATGACTTTAGGCCATAGCATTCTCGCAACTCTCAGCTTTGCAATTTCCATAAAGAAATTTGAACCAATGGAAAGCTCCCATTGGAAATGCTGGAGAATCGTGCTTAAATCCAACCCTCGCGCTTGCATTTGGAAAATATATTCCAGCGAAGTTGCCAAAACCGCAGCCAATTCAGTGATTATATTTGCACCTGCGTTATGGTACATAGCGCTCTTTACCAAAATAGTCCGCAATTGCGGTGCATTGGTCTTGGCCCATTTGGTCATAACTGCAATATCATCATACGCGGCTTGCAATGACATTGGCAATGTCCCATGTTGGGCCAAATAACCCAATGGATCAAAGCCAATTGAACCATGCAATTTAGGCGGTTTGTGCAAATGCCACTCAAAATATGCAACAAAAAGCCCTAAAATCGCCAATGCTGCTGGTCCAGCATCTACCATGACTGGCAATTTAGAAATATTCACATTTTTCAATAGAGTGCAAAGATTGCTCAATCCAGTCAAAGAAACGCCAGTCTTTCCAACTTCACCAGTTTTTGCTTCATGCGGATCAAGGCCAAGCTGAGTTGCTTGATCCAGCAAAATATTCACCGCTGACAACCCACGACTTAAATCATGTACTAAAGCAGCGTTACATTCTTCCACTGTTGAATAACCAATTTCCTGCGCAACTTTCCAGGGATGCTGAAGATATCCTAGTGCCTCTGTTCCTCTTGCATAATAAGGAAATCCAGGAAGTTCATGAACATGCCTTAGATTGGCCACATCTTCTTGAGTATAAAGAGGCTTTAATACCAATCCTTCATACGTTGGCGTGAGCATGACCTTATCATACGGTTTACCTTCGAGCAATTTCTCTACCGCAGCACGCCATTGTTCCACAGTATGTGCAGGGAATTCAGCTAAGAACTCAGATTTCGGCTGATCAGCCATAAACACTCCTTTTACAAAGGAAAATTGATGATATGTTGTGTTGACATAAGTTTTCATTACACCTATCATTGCTGCTTGTGCAATCAACAAACAGCCCAAAATCTCTTCTTATAGAGTTTAGGAAACTTTAAGAAAAATGCAAGAAAAATTTGCACGTATATTTCCATCTCAAATCCCTTAGCCTCTGTTTAATTCAGCACGCTAACTTATTCCAAATTTATATAAAATAAAAAGATAAGAAATTCATCATGAAAAAATCATACAAACTTTACTTTGCCAAAAGGCCCAAAAACTTTTGACTTTTGGAAGACGTTGGAAAAAGCAGGCAGTAACTAAAAAAATGAAATAAATTTATTATCTCAAAAAAATTATTTTTATTGATAAAATACAAGCAAGCAAATCTTCGCGGCATTGGCAAATGATCTTTTCAGTTAGGATTGTGCCTTGCATCAGGCCAAACGATTTAGACAAGCGAGGGAATCTCAAAATGGCCTTGAAGATGGTGCCCAGCTCTATGGCTTTTGCCTTGAGGACGTAATTTTCAATGGATGTAATGTACCTCAGCGTGATGTTAAGCCCTAGTCAACTAGGGCTGACATCATGCTTACTGATAAGCTACTGATCTGACATTAATTTCGACAAGATGATGTGCAAACCAAAAGATACAAGCACTGCTGGATACCACGTAATTCCACCTGGAAATGGAAACGATCCTATGTACGACAGTTGGCCAGTCGGCCATGCAAGCAAATAACAAAATACCCAGGTCAGGATCAGTGCAAGATACGCTGCTTTGTTCCATCCATAAGTATGCCAGAAACCCGCTGGGCCAGCGGTATATAATTTTTGCAGATCATACTCTCTGCGATGAAGCACCCAGAAGCTGGCGATCATGATGCCAGTGATGGGGCCAAGCAAAATGCCATAGTTGGCCGCCCAGTCAGTCATGTAGCCGGTATAATCACCTGCCTTTCCCACTGCCCACCATGGAGAAACCAGGAAAGCAATGCCAGCAGCTACTACCACAGCGGATTTCCAACGCAGCTTGAATGTTGCCATCAAAACATTGATCAATGCTGGTGAATTGGCAGTCATGTCCGTTGACCAAGGAGCCAAAAATGCAAACAACAGGCCAATGCCAATCACGATGGTGCCTGGTGCAAACTTCAAAATCAGCTCCTGTGGCAAAATCACGCCAGTCAATCCGACCGCAATAAATCCCAGAGCAGTCCCCATTATCTGGCAAACCACAATACCAATCAGCAGGCCTACCCAGAAAGCATGCCTTTTCTGTGGATTAATGCCACGCGATAAATCCGAGATATTCATTGCCACAGTTGCCCACCAGTTAGTCTGCACCGCTAGATACGTCAAAAATGGAAGACTAAAATAAGAAACACTTTTTACAAATAAATGGGGAACACGTTCAGCGAATTCCGGAGTAGAAGCCAAGAACCAAACCAGCCAGATAAAATAAATCAACATAAGCGGGCCTGCATAATTCGCCATTTTGCCAATGGCACGAAGCCCGAGTCGCATCACCAATATAAAAGAAAGAATATAAAAAATCAAGGCAACAATAACATACGAAAAAGCTGTATCTGTGGCCTCTTTTGCTGGCATTCCCATGGCAAATAATACGATCAGCACCAATGCATACGAACCAGCCCAAGCCTCAATGCCAAACCATATCACTCCAGACAGCCCGCGAAGAAAGATAGGAATATGGCAACCCTTGAATCCAAAAGATGCCCGCAGTTGAACTGGATAAGGAATTCCATATTTCAACCCTGGAATCCCATTGAGGAACATGGCAATCACAGCCGCTAGATTTCCCAAAAACGACCCAACCAATGCCTGCCATATATCTAGCCCTAGGTTAGCCCCAATCGGGCCCAAAAAGAACATAGGAATACACGTGTTCATACTAAACATCATCAAAATAAATGTCAACAACCCATAGCCTTTCTCCCGTTGCTCTGGAGACAAAGGCAATAGGTCTGGATTTTCATGGTACCCTTGAGGGGTAATTGTGGATTGATCCATTCATTGTACCTTTACAAAGTAAGTCAGTACTTTTTTCTTGTTGCACGATCAAACAAAATAAACGCAACCGAAAATCAAAGAACAATGGAACATGACAAACAGGATAGCAAGTTTGACTTCTTTTGGCAATCTAATTTTAGGTTTTTGCTTGAGTTGAGTGGTATGAATTTTCCATTGAAAATTGAAAAAATTTTGCTTGCCGTTTGGACAATTTTGCTCCTATGATCCAAGAGATACAAATGATCTTAGAATTCAACTGCGGATTCTAATGAATGACCACCAAAAATAAAGAATGCACAGTTTTGAAAAATCTACTCTAAAAATAAAGAATGCACAGTTTTGAAAAATCTACGCTGCCTCATTATGTTATTTTTAGATTTTTGTCTATCGCTTTATGCAACAAGAGATTATAGCGTTATTAATTATATCACAATTAGTGTATCTTGGCATTCCCTCCATGATTCTTCCTGCTCAGGAAAAATCAATCGCATACGACAGTAGTCCAGCTTCTCTTTCTGCTACCGTTCCGGGCAAGACTCCAAACATTTTACCAGGAGATGCTCTTTCCTCAAAATGCCTTGGAGAGCGAAACTCGTTTTTCATTCGATGGATAAATGCTTTCAACAATCTACTTTAGATTTTTGAGGCTTTATTGGAACAGAATCTAGCGGCTGTGCTTGCTATGTTCCTCCATGGGATTCCAGGGGAACGGCCATTGAGGTCTTATGCCTGCTTTTTCAGAAACTGCCGCAGTTTTTCAATGGAATACGTGTTAATGCATGCGGCTGGGGTGCACCAACCTCGTCGGGCTGTGTGCACTCCTAAATACATATATCCAAGTTGTGAGCTAGAATGCGCATCGGTATTGATGCTCACAAGCCCTTTTTTTTCTATAACTTGTCGCACTAGACTGTCCTTCATATCCAGACGATTGGGATGGCTGTTGATTTCTAAGGCTACTTTGTGTTTTAAGGCTGTTGTGAGAACTTTATCAAAGTCGTATTCAATAGGCTCGCGTTCATTGATTAAGCGGCTTGTTGGATGGGCCAAAATATGCACATGCGGATGGGATATTCCATCACAAATGCGTTGGGTCATATCCTCATAAGGCATCCTGAGGTGTGAATGAATGCTGGCTACCACAACATCGCATTCTTCAAGCACAGATGCCTCTAAATCCAATGATCCATCTTTGAGGATATCCACTTCAATTCCGGCTAGGACTGTAAAATTAGGATATCTGAGCTGGGCTGCATGGATTTCTGCAATCCATTGGTGGAGCCTTTGCTCATCTAATCCATGAGCAATATATACAGATTTGGAATGTTCTGTGACTGCCATAAATTCATAGCCCAAGGCTTGGCATGCCTCAATCATCTCGATCAATGTATTTTGACCATCTGATTGAGTGGTATGCATTTGCAAATCGCCGCGTATATCAGTGCAAGTAATAAGCTTAGGAAGAACGTTTTGCTGAGAAAAAGAAATTTCTCCTGTATTTTCACGCAGTTCTGGCTCAATATAAGCTAGACCAAGACATTGATATACAGAGGTTTCTTGATCACCGGCTATTTTAATTTCACTTCCTTGATCATTGATTTGAAAAAGTCCATATTCACTGATTTTAAGCCTTTTTGCTTTGGCTAATGTGCGCAAGGCAACGTTATGTTCTTTAGAACCTGTGAAATACTGCATACTTGCGCCAAAGCAATCTGGATCAACAAATCGGAGATCTACCTGGATACCCAAACGTAGTTTCACAGTGGTTTTGGTGCTTCCTTTGAGGATCACTTCGGAGACTTGAGGAAGCCGGGCGAAAATATCCATGACATGCTCGCTCAAATGAGCAGGGCCTGTGGCAAGGATATCCAAATCTTTTGCCGTTTCTTTCCAACGGCGAACAGACCCTGCAATTTCTACTTGGACAACACCAGGGATTTGGCGTAGTTGGCCTACAATTTCTTTGGCAAGTTCCAAAACTTGATACAATGGAAATCGAGAGGCTCGTTCTTGCGCATGAATTAAGCCTTGTTCAATTTTAGCGATGATTTTTTTTCCAAATCCTGGTAAATCTGCCAGCTTGCCTTGGTTTAAGGCAAGTTGCAGTTGTGCAACATCTTGAATGCCTAAGGTTTGATGCAATTGCATCACTCGTTTAGGGCCTAGTCCCTCAATGCGTAGCAAGTCTAAGAGTCCCAAAGGCATTTCTTGGACAAGTTCACGATAAAATGCGCAATCTTGGGTATGGATGATTTCCCATATTTTTTCAGCTAAACTTTTGCCAATACCTGGAATATTTTCTAGTTCTTGGATTTGGGTAATTTTTGCCAATGTAGTTCCTATTTCTCGAATCTTAGCCGCAGCCATCCGGTACGCTCGAATTTTAAACTTATTTTCTTGCTTAAGTTCTAGTAAAGTGGCAATTTGCTCCAAAAAATCAGCAATAAATTCATTGGAAATCATACAAAAGCTCCTAAGAAAATTTTTTTATGAAAAAATACTTGCGGTTTTGCCAAAATATCGCTATAATTTCCCCCATTATTCAATAATGAACCCTAGTTGCTAGTTGACTAGGGACATGGCGAGATATGGGATGATACCTTCTGAGGAACTCCCAATTGGAAGCCATATCTTAATCCCATAGCAAGCTCAGCCGCATTGGTGCAGCAATGAATAAGTACCAGCCTGCATTATTGGTACTTAACTTTATTTCTAAGAATGTGGAGTCTATTACTCTTTTTTAAACTAAGTTACTAGTTCGAACAACTAGCAACTTGGGTCAAATAAGTAACTTTTAAAAAGCATATTTCCTTTGAAAGGAATAGGTTGTTATGTCAGTACGTATTCGAATGAGTCGAATTGGACGTAAGAATACCCCATTTTATCGCATCGGCGTGTATGATGCACATCGGCCCCAAGATGGCGTTTGCTTAGAAAAATTAGGATGGTATAATCCCAGATCCAAAAAAACAGAAGATGAGTTGAGGATCAATTTGGCAAGAGCTGAATATTGGCTTTCTGTAGGTGCACAACCCACTCCCAAAATGGCAATCCTTCTCAAAAGAGCTGGCGTAGGACGCCCTAAAAAATAAATAGCTTGGATTGGGCTAGTTAGAAAGGCTGGTGATCAAACTTTTTAACTAGCCCTCTTATTCAGAGGACGTTTGAATGGCAATCAAAAGCGAAACATTGACCAAAATTCTCGAAAACCTGACCAATGTGTATAAAATTGCCAATCAGCCATGCAACCGAGTGCCGCTCGTAGATCAGATAGTTTATTTTATCTTGAGCCGAGAAGAAACCAAGGAAAAAGTTCAGGCCGCATGTCA
>JAKLHB010000069.1 GCA_022710345.1 Planctomycetota bacterium | reverse complement strand
AAACAAAACACTTGCATTTCGAAATTTTGATCTCATTCACGTGCCATCCTATTTTTGGCTGGTTACGGAAACGTCTGGTAATCAAGTACTTTTTTTTGTAAACAGGATTATACGCGAAAAACATAATGTAGATATACTTAGTATTACCAAACAAACCTCATTCATCAGCGAAACGCAAGAACCAGAGTACAACGCAACAACATTAGGCAAAGACTTATTGGGTGGTATATCCGCTCAAAAAGTCAATAAACTGCTGGAAAAAGCAGGACTAATTCGGTCCTATCGAGACAACAAAGGCAGGCTCCAATGGGATTTAACTGAAGAAGGCAAGCCTTATGGAGTCTGGAAAGACACTGCAAAAAAGCATACCAGCGGTGTTCCTGTCAAGCAACTACTTTTTAAAAAGTCTATTGTAGATGTTTTGAAACGAAAGAATCTTATTTAATATTTTATACACCAAGTAGTTAGAACACATTGCAACAAGCAATGTGTTCTGGTAATATCTTCCCTACAAAGCAAGGTTTTGCAGTTGTATTTTGGAAGCTTAACACTGGCAATGTGTTGCATACCTACAAAATCGAAATAATAAGTCCTCAAAAAATTCAAAAAAACAATTGCATTCTTTCTAAATTATCAAGAATCAAGGGCCTCGAAGCCATCCATGTCTATCTCACGGCAAAAATACTGGAAAGTCTTTTGAAAGAACTCAAAGAAAATGACATTTTCCAAAAAGATTTTGCAGAAAATTGTATTAGTTCAGATGATAAGTAATAATTTGTAACCGTCGAGCATATTCCTGATGTATATAGCACATTGTAAGTTTTGTATCAAAATGCACTGCATCAACCTCATTTAGAAAAATCGCTGCCTTACTGCGCTTCCCGATTGAATTCAATATAAAAGTTGATATACCCAGTTGGTTTACTCATGCTGAATATTGTATTGAATCTGTTTGAGCTTGTGCCGTGCATGCCAAGGTATATGTGCTGGATATTGTATTGAATCTGTTTGAGAAGCGCGGTAAAATCTTCACCTGATTTTGTGCGGCTTGAATCACATTCCGGTTAGCCGTAAATACCTGTATGCCTGTTGTAAAGTTTTCGTCATCGGTGATGATCGCTAGTTATAAATCTCTTTACCCTTTGATTTTCTCTAAAAATGCTTTGCGCAATGGGGAAAGGTTTTGTTCTTCAAAGTCAGCGAATTTTTCTAGGAGCAATCGTTGTTCGTTGGTTAATTTAGTGGGGACTTCTACCATGATTTTGACCAATTGATCACCTTTGCCTCTTCCTCGGACATTGGGGAATCCCATGCCTTTGATTTTGAGGATGTCTCCGGTTTGTGTGCCAGAGGGGATCGTCAGTTTTTTCATTCCATAGATGGTCGGCACAGACATTTTTGCTCCCAATGCTGCTTGGGAAAAAGCAATGGGGAGTTCTAAGACAACATGGTCATTTTCTCGGAAAAACAATGGATGTGGCGCAACTTGAATACCGCAATATAAATCGCCGGGTGGCATTCCAGGGAGTAGAGATTCGCCTGCGCCAGCAATCTTGATCTGCATTCCATCGCGTATTCCTGCTGGGATATGGATGATTACGGTGCGTGTTTGATAGACATAGCCCTTGCCTGAACATGTATCACAGGGCTTTTCCGGCACACATCCTTGGCCCCGGCAATTGGAACACGTTGTTTGTAAGCTAAATACATCGTGTGTTTGTTGGATATATCCATGTCCATTGCATGGACAGCAAATTTTATACGAAAATCCTTGAGCGCAACCTGATCCACGACAGGCAGAGCAAGACTCACGTTGGGTAAGATTCACTGCTTTTTCTTGAGCCGTAGCTGGTTCTGTGAATCCTAGCGTAATGTTGCAGCGTAGGTCATAGCCTTTGTTGCTATGAGTTTGTTCTACAAAGCAATTCCATAGGGTATGCTCCAAAAGTTCTTGAAATGCTGAAGCAATGCCCGCAGAATGAAGCTCTGCGCTGTTTATATATCCAAACCTATCATATCGTTCGCGTTTGGTAGAATCAAAGAGGATTTCATAGGCTTCCGAAATTTCCTGGAATTTGCTTTGTGCTTCCATATTCCCAGGATTTTGGTCTGGATGGTATTTCAATGCCAATTTATGATAGGCCGCCTTGATCTCCTCTGGCGAAGCATTGCGGCTGATGCCTAATATTTCATAGTAATCACGTTTTGGAGCCATAGCTGCAACTCCGAATATTTTCCACGTATTTGTCTTGATGCCGTTGGCCAACTTGCCTCTAACCTTATCTGAATGGCATTGGGCTTGCGCTGGCCGCTTCTGCTAAGCTGCTAAAAAAACTCGCTTGTCCGGATGATTGGATCAAGCGAGTTTCTCATCTGTAGAGATTTGGATTCTGTAAAGCAATCCTAAATAGTGCTACCCATTACTTGTTTTTTCTTGTCTTTGAGTTCAGTGATGGTGCATTCTGTTGTTAATAAGAGGCCAGCAACGCTAGCAGCATTTTGCAATGCAATGCGCACGACTTTAGTAGGGTCAATGATTCCAGCCTGGATCATATCTACATATTGGCGTGTGTTTGCATCAAAGCCAAGGTTGGGATTATCGCTTGCTAGAATTTCTGAGACTACCACAGATCCATCTTCACCTGTGTTCTTGGCAATGTTGCGAGTCGGATAAGAAAGAGCTCTGCGGACAATTTCGACACCAAATGCCTCGTCGCCTTGCAATTTTAAGGAATCCAAAGATGCAATTGCGCGCAGGAATGTCGAACCGCCGCCTGGGACAAAGCCTTCTTCAGCCGCGGCTTTTGTGGCATGAAGAGCGTCTTCGACACGGGCTTTCTTTTCCTTCATTTCTGTTTCAGTGGTTGCACCTACTTCGATGACAGCGACACCGCCTACGAGCTTGGCTAGACGTTCTTGCAGTTTTTCACGGTCATAATCTGAACTGCTGTTTTCGATTTGATGGCGAATTTGTGAAATGCGGGCTTGAATCGCTTCTTGCGATCCTGCGCCTTCCACAATGGTGGTTTCATCTTTGCTGATGGTAACCTTTTTAGCACGGCCTAGGAAGCCAACTTCTACGTTTTCGAGCTTGATTCCCAATTCTTCGGTGATCAATTGTCCACCAGTGAGAACTGCGATATCTTCCATAATGGCTTTTCTACGATCGCCAAAACCAGGAGCTTTGACAACACAGGTCTGCAAGATGCCACGCAGTTTATTGACAATCAAGGTTGCTAAGGCTTCGCCTTCGACATCTTCTGCAATGACTAAGAAGGGCTTGCCTACGCGGGCTACACGTTCCAACAAAGGCAAGAAGTCACGGACATTCGCAATTTTCTTTTCAAAGAGCAGGATAAAAACATCATCAAATACTACCTGCATGGAATTTGTATCATTGATAAAATAAGGAGAAGCATAGCCTTTGTCAATCTGCATGCCTTCGACAAATCTGAGCTTTGTTTCTACACCTTTGGCTTCTTCAACAGTGATCACACCATCATTGCCAACTCGTTCTACTGCATCAGCCAAGAGATTGCCAATCAGACGATCACTATTGGCTGAGATAGTTCCAACATTGGCAATATCGCTTTTGTTGCGCACTTCATGGGACATTTTCTGAATTGCTGCAATCACGGTTTCAACAGCTCGATCAATCCCTCGTTTGAGTGCAATGGTATTTACACCAGTACTTACATAGCGAAGCCCTTCTGTATAAATCGCTTCTGTAAGCAATGTTGCAGTAGTTGTTCCATCACCTGCAATATCTGAAGTTTTGGAAGCCGCTTCGTTGACCATTTTGGCACCCATATTTTCAAATGGGTCTGGCAATTCAATTTCTTTGGATACTGTGACACCATCTTTGGTGATGGTAGGGCTGCCAAAACTTTTTTGAATGATCACATTATGCCCTGTAGGCCCTAAAGTTGCTTTCACAGCGCGAGCTAATTTCGCTAGCCCATCGCTCATTTTTTTGCGGGCCTCTTCACCATAGAAAAGCTGCTTTGCAGTCATTTATAAACTCCTCCTCGAGAGGTTAAGCTTCGATTTTTGCCAAAATATCATTTTCTCGCAGGATTTTGTATTCGACACCTTCGTACTTGACTTCTGTTCCTGCATATTTACCAAATAGCACACGATCGCCCACTTTCACTAGTAAAGGTAAGCGTTCGCCGTTTTCCAAAAGTTTGCCATTACCTACAGCAATCACTTTTCCACGCTGTGGTTTTTCTTTGGCTGTTTCGGGAAGTACAATTCCACCTACAGTTCGTTCTTCTGCTGCTTCAATTTCAACTACAAGATGATCATCAATTGGATGCAGTGCCATGGTTCTTTCCTGCCTTTCATAAACTGAATAATTTGAGATTTGCTGCACAGAGCGATGACTACATCATATCGTCATAGCCGCCCATGTCTTCTTCTGATGGTTCGTGCTCTTCTTTTTCTTTTTTTGGCAGTTCTGCAATCATGCAGTCTGTGGTCAAAAGAAGGGCTGCGACACTTGCAGCATTTTGTAGAGCGCACCGAGCTACTTTAGTAGGATCAATGATGCCAAGTTCATACATATCACCATATTCACCACGATTGGCATCATAGCCATACGGGCCTTCGTGATCCGAAATTTTCTTCAACGCAACCGATCCTTCTGCTCCAGCATTTTCCACAATCTGGCGCAAAGGCATTGTTAAGGCTGCACGAATGATAGGAAGGGCAAACTTTTCCTCACCTTCCAGTTGCAATTGAGCAAGTGCTTGTAAAGCACGAATATAAGCAACACCGCCGCCTGGTAAAATGCCTTCTTCTAAGGCAGCACGAGTTGCATGCAGTGCATCGTCAATACGATCTTTGAGTTCTTTCATTTCGACTTCTGTTGCGGCTCCAACTTTAATCTGAGCAACACCACCGGCTAACTTGGCCAATCGTTCTTGGAGTTTTTCACGATCGTATTTGGAATCTGTTTTTTGAATTTCTTGTCTGATTTGTGCAATGCGGGTTTCGATTTTGCGGGAAGAACCTGCGCCTTCGATCACCACAGTGTCATTGGCAGTGATTTTCACTTTTTTGGCTTTGCCTAGTTCTTGGATGGAAATTCTTTCCAAATCTTTGCCTAAATCTTTGAATATTGGTTCGGCACCTGTGAGAATAGCAATATCTTCTAGCATGGCTTTCCTGCGATCTCCATACCCAGGGGCCTTGACTGCTGCGCAAGAAATCGTGCCGCGAATTTTGTTTACAACTAATGTTGCTAGAGCTTCTCCATCAACATCTTCTGCGATGATAAGCAATGGACGTTGAGATTTGGAAATCTTTTCAAGCAAAGGAAGCAACTTTTTCACACTGCTGATCTTATCTTCATGGATCAAGATGTATGGATTTTCCAACACAACTTCCATAGTATCTTGGTTGGTAACAAAATGAGGAGAAATGTATCCACGATCGAATTGCATACCCTCGACCACTTCTACCTCAGTTTCCATGCTCTTGCCTTCTTCAACAGTGATTACACCATCTTTGCCTACTTGTTTCATGGCTTCGGAAAGGGTCTCTCCAATTCGAGCATCACTATTGGCTGCAATTGTCGCAACTTGCGCAATGGCTTTGTAATCATCTGCAGGAACAGGCCGGCTAATTTTGGCCAATTCTTTGACCACGCATTCCACACATTTATAAAGACCGCGGGCTAAAGCCATTGGGTTAACACCAGATGTTACATATTTAAAGCCTTCTAAGAAAAGGGCTTCTGCAAGAATAGTAGCTGTTGTAGTGCCATCACCAGCAACATCGGATGTTTTGGATGCCACTTGTTTTACCATCTGAGCACCCATGTTTTCATAACGATCCAAGAGTTCAATTTCTTCTGCTACGCTCACACCATCTTTGGTGATATGCGGAGCACCCCAGCCTTTGTCCACAACTACGTTGCGGCCTTTGGGTCCAAGCGTAATCTTGACAGCGTGTGATAATTTGATCACGCCTTGGCGAATTGCTTCGCGTGCTTCCTGTTCGAAAGCTAACTGTTTTGCCATAGCTGATTTCTACCTTTCAAGATAAACATATCATAAGCCAAGCATGCCATGAATAAAGGCTAAACTGCCTGGCATTCGATTCTGATTCAATCGTTTTATTGTTCCCTTGCAAAATATATACCAAAAAAATAAAATTTATAAGTATTTGATAGATATTATGTTGTATATTTCATAATTAATGGAGGGATTCAAAAGTTTGTCATACTGACAATAAAACATGGCTGAGTAAGACACAGATAAGCCATTTTGACAGCAAAAAGTTTGGTTGAACGTTGAGTTGAAACAAAAAAGGAGCCGTTTCTAGGCGAACTTTTGAAGATGGTACAGAATTTTAAGAAAAAGTTGCCGGCACTGAAGACATGGAAGACCAGTTTTGACAGAAGCGGATATGAAGAAGATAGACTGTCCTTATCCGCCTGAGCCGGAATGGAAACAAATGTTTGATTCAGAAGGACAATAAATGCCACAGGACAATAAATGCCACAGATAAAAGAAATCTATCTGGCTTGCTGCTGTCTGAGATCACGGTATCTAAAACGTTTTGTCTGAGATCACAGCATCTACAACGTTTTGATGTGCAACAAAAAAAGGCTATGTTCGCAACATAGCCTTTTTTTGTTGGGAAATAAACTAGATAAGCTTCAAATAAACACTTAGCTTACTTTAAGAATCTTGTCGAATAATGGGAAATAGGATGGATGTTCGCCTGAGATGAGCATATCAATTTGAAAATCATCTGCTGTGACCGGTGTTTTAGCGTCGCTTTTTACATCCACAATCTTCAGATCATCTGGGCCTTCGGTACGGAATGTCACTTGAATAGAGGCCATGATACGGCTTTTAAGATTGACATTGGCCCAAAGTTGGCTCAATCCGCCAATTGTCTTTTGATAGCCGAGATTTAGGCGACGGACTCCACGTTCAAAAGCAACAGTGAACTCACGTGGATGTTCAGAATCCCATTCTTTACCATCTGGTGCCAAAATGGATTCTACCAAGGTGCCTTCTACGACTTTGCCAATACGCCAAGAGAACCGCTGGACACCTTCTGCATCTCCGCTGCGGAGGCTGAAGGAACGGCCTAGGCCTTTTTGATGAAATTGGACTACTTCACAGGCACGGTCTAATGAATTATCATCTGTAGAAGGAGCAACAACTCTAGCTAGTGGGACTTTGTGTTGGTTGAGGTATGTTTTAAATCCTTCTCTGAAATGAGGAATTGCAAACAATTTGCCACCCAAAACAATGATTGTATTTTCTGGGCTTTCTCCAAATCCTTTGAGAACGATTTCGGCGAGTTTTTCTACGGCTTTTGAGTATTGCTCGCCATAGAGTTCTTCAAAATGCTTTCTGCCTTCAGGCGAAGCCATTTTGCCCCAATCTTCCATGACCTTGCGGGTTAAGGTGCTCACTCGATGAGCAGGTGTGGCACCATATCTTCGTTCTTCTTCTTCTTCCAAGAACGCACAACTGATATGATCACCGCCAAAACCAGTTCGGCCAAAATAGCTATGTCCAATGGGCACAGTTTCGCCCACACGCTTTGCTGATAGCAATTGGGCAAAAGAGCTGATTTTCATGCGTACCACCCTAGAGTGGGTAGCACCTGTGGTGACCACCAAGAAATTGACGGGGTCAGAGGTTCTAGGCAAAATCCCATGCCGCACCAAGATTTTCTTGAGATCAAGTTCTTGGGCTGCCAGCTTGGGTTCTATGTAATCAGTAAGCCAATGTAAAACAGTGACCAATGACTCAGGCAAGAATGTTAAGTGTTCGGTCCAATCGCTAATCTCATCTTCTGGAGATAAGACTGGCGGGAAATATTCTTGCGCGGCTTCAATCAGTAATTGGCGATACTTTTTTAGATCAGCAGCGGTATAGTAATCTGGATATTCGGCTACAATTTGGCCTACTTGGAATCGAGGAATCTGAGAGTGAATCTTGCGCGCAGTTTCATACGCAAATTTGAATTGAGATTTGATATAGCTTTTGTACAAGTCTTCATTGGTCGGAGATTGATGCAAGATTTTCTGATTTTCACACAAAGTTACATAAGGAGGCGGCTTGCCACCTACTAGCAAAAAGCGAATAGGCTGCAAGAACAATGTGCAAGCAGGATCACTACGATCGCTCATGAAATTGCTGAGTGCTTCTTCGCCTGTAACAATTTCTTGACCTTGATCGCTATTGACTTTTTCAATGCGAAATACGGACATCTCTGTCTTGGCTTGCGTGTTTTCCGGACTCCAACGCATGCTTTCTGTGCCGATCTGGCATATAAATGTGCGTTTTGTATAAGTGGTACCAATTGCAAGTCCAATGGTGATTGTAGGCAATTGTGCACTTCGTCTGGGCAACTTGATATCTGGCACAGACAAATTGGTTGGCCCCAACGTAAGTGTTGCTTTGGACTTTGAATTTTTAAATACTTTCTCCCAAACGCTCATAGAAACTCCGCACGGGAAGTGCGGCCTCCAGTGATTAAATAAATATTCCAATTAAAGTTACAAAAAATACGCAGCGAATGAGCGGTCGCGTAAAAACTTGCCGCACCAAGTAGCCAAGGCTAAAGCGAGTCAGCAGGCTTGTTTGGTTTTCAAACAAGCCTGGACTAAACGTTATTACCAATTTATAAGCTGACCTTTTGCTTTTTGAGCAAAGCACAAGCCAAGGAAATTGCTATGGCATTCCTTAACCCGTGGAATATACTTCAACATCAAAGCTCGTTAGTTAACTAGACCCGCTTTGTAAGCTTTACTTGCTAGGCGTTACAGCCAATGCAGGAAGTTTGTCAAACGTACCTTTCAGCTTGTTATAGCATTCTGTCACTTTGATGGCTTCTTCAGCAGAAATATCATCCCGGATATGGAAGGATGAAGTGATGCGAACTTTTTGAGCCCAGAGATATTTGCGCAAGCGGTCTTGATTCCATAGAGCAGCCGTTAATTGGCATTCCATGACGTTTTGGACGGCTTCTTGGAAACTCTTACGCTCTTTACTGCTGTAAATGCCTCGCAATTCTGTTTCTAGGACTTTGATTGGTTCTGTGAGGTACTCTATGACTGCTTCAACTGGAATATTGCCTTTAATAATCGGACGGTTCTTTTCTTCCATGAAAGCAATGATTTGTTCGGTCACACGTTCTCGGATATGTCGGAATGTCTCATTTTGATAGGCTTCCCAATCTTCTTGCTCTTTTTCAGCAGATTGAAGTACTTCACGGATCTGTTCCAATGTCATGTATTTTTTGTCCACTAAGATTTGTCCGATTCTGAGGTGACGGCCACTTTCTTGCTCAGTATCCTTTTGAATTTGCAAGGCTTCTTCGATCTGCTTTGCAGTGACAAATTTCTTTTGGACGCAGAATTCACCAAAGCGTTCTGGCAAACGGAATTCTTCTGTTCTCCAGCGTAGGTCTTTCAAATCTTCGAGTAATTTTTCTAAATAAGTATCAATTTCTTTGTCGCTTGGCTTTTCTTCTGTGACACGCTTGCCACCTAGCACACCCAATACATCTTTTGCATAAGGCAGGATATAAGCGCCTAAGCGTTCATACCGAATTTTGCTGCCTTGGGTGCGCATGATGTGTTCAACATTACGCCATGCAAAACGGATACCGCCATCTGTATCATCCAATGTGGCATCCAAATTGCCTTTTACGTCGTATAGATAGCGATTGAGTGTAGGGCTTAGTTTACTATTTTCAATAAAGGAAGGTGCTAGGGCTTCAGAAAATTTGAATTTAGGTGCACGGCAGATAAACACGTTGTGGAAACTTTCACCAAGTCCTTTGATTTTGTCCATCACATTGACTTGTATCCATAGTTTCCAGGTCATTTCTTCATCAGGAATCACGCCGCCTTTGGAATCAAGGACAATTTGCTTTTGATCATCAAGTTTGACATCTTTTTTCTTAATGGCTTGGTCAGCAGCTTTATCAATTTTATTGAGGAAAATAAAGAGGCGATTTTGAAGATTGCCATGCTTACGGCATTCATCAAACAAGGATTGGAATTCAGTATCAACCTGCTGTTCCTCAAGTACTAAGATGAAGATGATGATGTCAACTGAAGGGACCAACCGTTCAAATCCCCAACGGTTTTTGAATGCTTGAATTTGAGAATGCATGCGTTCTTCTGGGCTAACTTTTTCAGCTTCAAAGCCACCAACACGCACACCAGCCGTATCATACACATCAATTTCTTTGAGAATGGGTTCTTCCACAAACAAATCTGTAATTGCGCCAATGGTGCGCATCATGTAAAACATGCGGCCCATTTGTTTGGAATCTGCATCACTACGCCGCTCTTTATTGCGAAGGATTTCAGCCAATTTAGAAGCATTGATTGCTTTATCCAAGAAGTAAATTAACAAACTACGTGGGACTGGGTTGTAGGAAGTGAATGATTTGCCATCTGGATTAAAATTGTCAGTAATTTCAGCCAAGGCACTAAAATATGCTGTATCATCTTCGTTGCCATTCACCCGCGCCCATTGATGGGCTTCGCGTACCCAATCTTTCAATTCATTATACAGTTTGCGATCATAATTAGCATCTTTTTTTGCATCGCTGCCACGAGCAGTTCGGGCAACACGGTCCCAGGTATCTGCTAATTGACTATCTCTGCGAATCACATCTCGGATACGGGGTAGATCAGAGAGTAGTTTATAGAAATCGCGTGGCATCAAAAATGTAACACGGCCATGTTCGGCTGGATTGAATTCATAAGGATAACGCAAGCGCACGAGCATTGGCGTGGTATCTGTTGCCGTAGAACCAGCAAATTCACCTAATTTTGGAAGGAAGCTGGTGAGCAGCTCAGTTTTGCCTGCCGAGCTAGTGCCCAACAAAATAGCGCATGGTGGTCGTTTTGATCTTTGAATCATGGTAAGACCATCATTCCCGATGGTGGTCATTTCTGTTTCGACTTCTTCCAAAATTTTGTGACTTTTGGCATCAATGCTTTCTTTGAAGGTTTGTAGAGGGAGGCATTCTTGGACGATTTGCGTCATCAATTCAGCCAATTCTCCCAATGTTCGGCAATGTTCTTCATAGGTGGGCATTTACAAACTGCCTTTCATGATAAAAATCGTCTAGGATCAAACCTAAGAAATGGGGCCTACCCAGAAGTTTTCCTGGATTAGGGCTTGGGAAATAGCATCCCTCCTAGCAAAAAGCTAAGAGGAATGCTTTATTCAAACAAAGGCATTATTCTTTGCTAAACACAGGGTCACTATTTTTGAATAGATCTTTTTGCAAGATGTATTTCGGGAATCCACGCTGTATAGCCTTGGGATCCTTAGGCATGATTCGCCAAATCACTGTCATTTTTTGACCCGCGGATGTCTTTAGCTCGGGATGTTCTTTGCCTTTATAATCTGCTGGCTTTTCAAATACACCTGGCACTGTGACTTTGAATTGGTGGCCATTGCTATAGCTATAGCGGAACATTTGAGTGTCAACAATATCTTTTTTATAGTATTCTGCCAATTCTTTGTTCCATTTAAACTTAATGGTCTTAGGAATTTGATCCGAATGTTCGAACAATTTTTCCAAGAAATCAATCATGCGGTTCGATGACATACGGCTCATATCAAACTCAGTGCAGATGTCTTCCAATTTGTTGTATGGGAAGAAGTGCGAAATCGGAAGTTGAGCTTGGGTATTGATATAAAGAACGTCCATATCATAAGCATCAGTCAATGCTTCTAAGGTACGCTTTTCTTCAGCAGGTGCAGGTTCTTGCTTCCAAGTAAGGGTATATGGGGTGTATGGAATGACCACTGGCCATGATTTAATGCTAAAAGAGAACGGCACTAAAATCGGGCCATTGTCAAAGCTGTATTCCCAATTCCAACGAGTTTTGCCTTTGCTTGTCTGAATCACAAAAGTTTTGCCGCGAGCGAGTTGTCGGAATGCATCGGGCGAAACTCTGTAACCGCTCACTTCAAACAATAAAATGGAAGCAGGATGAGCCTCAAAGTCAATGATTGGAGGCCGAATATCGCCTGGTCTAGCCAGTTCATATTCAGACCCCTGTTCTTCATAGAAGAATCTGACTTGGAGACGTTTATCAACCTTAGACCCTTTGGTTTCACTAGAAGTATGCAGGTCAAACCAATTTTGGAATGCAGTAATTCCCTGTACAGTAATATAATGAGTATAACCAGTATCTGGTTCTTGCCAAATCTCGACGTTGTAGTCATTACCTGGGAATGGCACCAATCGCATACCTTCGCGTTTGAAAATATACATCTTGACTTCTTCGGCCTCATATCCTTCTGTGCTTGGCCGGATTGTTTTGATATATACAGACCGATGGAATGGAATGCGATCAATCATTAAGTTATCTACCACAAAAGTAAAGCTATTGTACCAGCATTTTAGTTCTGTGGATTGAGACATCATGGTGCGTTCCACAAACCTTACAAGCCCGGATTTTTCTTGAAGCCCGACTATATCACGGTTGACTTCCTTCATACCACGGACTTTATCTTTCAGTTCTGGCCAATACACACGCCGAATATCCACTGGGGTAATGAAATAATTGCGTAGGTAAAGTTGAATATCTTTAGCAATTCTGTTGACTTCTTGGGTATCTATCTTGCCATCTACACCAGCGATTTCTTTAGTTACTGCAAGCATAGCAATCCAGAATTTGCTAGCAGGTTTACGGAATTCATTCACCCGCTGTTCCCAAAGCGAATATTTAAGCACATTGTCATAGAATAGCTTGGACATCTGAATATTGGATTCCAATGTATTGTCTTGTTTTGGGAAAGCGTCTGGATAGGGATAGATTTCTCTTAGAATATTGGTAATCTCTGGAGCAGCTTCGAATTTTTGTGGAATATTGTAGTAGTATGCTTCGTGCAATTGAACAATGTATTCGGTCTTTTTATCCAAGAGCAGTTTGTCAAACGGAATGCTAAGTACAACTTCTGCAAAACGTTCTGGTTCAGCAACTAAAATTGGTGATTCACGTGGAGGTTGAAGCTTGATGTCCAGTGTATAGTTGCTGCCTTTGAAGGATTGGCCTTGTTCCAGGATATTGATGATGTTGCCAAGCTCCAGATGATGGAGCAAAAGTGCTTGAGCTTGTGGACTCCAAGACAAAAGCAAAGCTTCGCGTGTGATTTCATAAGCTTTTTTAATGGCTTCTTCATTGCTGCTATCAATGGCTAATTTGATGGTTTCGCCCAATTGGCCTAAGCTAGCAGGGGGAGTCTGTGGCATTCTGAAGCCAATAGATTCCAAAGACCAACGAATGGTTTCGGCTAATTTCTTATCTTCATCGCATGCCTTGCCTTCATTATGATATTGATTATGCAACAAGTATACACTTGTGCAAGTGCTTAAGAAATGCAATGTGCGTGCTAATTTCTTAGCATCTGATCTTGGATAGTTGGTTACCTGAACTTTGAGGGTGTTGCTCACAGGTTCTACAATAGCTTGCCAATCTACTTTGGGTGCTGCTTCACAGGCAACTGTTACATCCAAGCTCATTTCCATATCTTTGGTAGGATAATAGAAATAAATTTTGGTATTGGTTTCTTTTTGGCCAGGTTTGACCTGTGGGCCAGGCACAATCAAATATTTTTTGATTTTGCCAATTTCTTGAGTTTCTACACGGAAATAATCCCGTTGATCTTTTTCTTTGCCAAATTTTTGGGTTTTGAGCTGGCTCGCTGGAGTGTGCAATACCTTGATGCCAGAAATACTCTGCGGCACATTGGAGAACCAGTCACCGTCCACTGTTTGATACAGAATGCTGACCAATTCTGGATTTGCAATGTTCACAAACATATCGCTGGATACATCTTTATCAGGCTGCTCTCCAGAGAAGACAATAGCCTGATATTGAGCAGAGCCAAGTGGTCCTGTCACAGCAACTTTTTCGATCCAATCTTTGCGTGTGTATCGAGTGATGTCTTTGGCAATGGTTTCGGGTTGCCACTGGACGATGCGCAATGCTTCACGTGAACGTGCAGAAATTGGCAATGTAGCTGCAAGATCACCACTACGCCATTTCAAAGTCAACTCTGCATCCTCTACGTTTTTATCTGTGAGGATCATGATAAAGAGTTGGCTTGTGGTTTTAGCAATAGCTTCGCGGATACCAAAAATTTTAAGATTTTGCTGATCTAGAGATTCAAAGAAATCGGTCTGAGATTTTCCATAAGTTTCGGGTTTTGCAGCAAAATGGATTTCTCCACCGCCTTTTCGTGAATATTCTGTGATGGTGCAAGTCTCTCCGGTTTCTGTGTTATAGAAGTAGAGAGTATTTGGATCGCTGCGGAGCTGCAGGCCAAGACCCCATGCACCGAATTTTGGCAGATGTTGGAGTTCACCTTTTTGTTGAATATGGAATGTAAAATATCTTAATTCGTGCAAGTTAAAGGTCTTTGCTTCACCCCAAACTCTTTTTTGCAAAGAGATTGGATAGGCTAAACCTGTCACTTGATCACGAGTATGAACCATTTGATTAGGAGTGAATTCTACTTGCTGTTTTGGATGGAATGTGATGGGCACACGCAATGGTCTATTCACACCGGCAACTGCCATATGCAAGAAACCGCTGACTTCGTCTGAAGGCAAATCTTTGGATTTAATGATAATTTTAACAGCATTGACTTCTTTAGGAATTTTGTTTAAACGATAATAAATATCTTGCACAACAGTAATGGCCGCAGGTAATCCTTCGCCTTTTAGAATTTTTTGTTTGAGCACATCGAGTTTATCGCTCTTCACACCATTTTCCAAAAGCACTTCTTCCATATCCTTACCAGGGATATTTCTCCATAGCTTGATATATTTGGCCAGATCTTCTCCGCCAATGAATCCAGATTGGTGTGCTAATTGTGCCAAAATATCGTTGCGTTTTAGCCACAGAATATCCAAATCTTTCGGCCGTTCCTTAGTAGGAGGAGGTTCTTGAGCTTCCCCTTCTTCTGTGCGTGTTTCTTCATCTTCGGGTTTAAACCCTTCCTCTTCTGGCCGTGGTTCCACAGCACGCATAGCCCACAAAGCTGGTGCAGATTTTAAGCGACCTTCATCGAACTCTTTGAAGATTAAACCGGCTACTGTGGTGCCTTTGGGATCCAGGTAGTGGATTTCTAAAGGCACACCCTGTTTTTCACCAGGCTTGTCAAAGCTAACTGTGAAATAGCTCTTAAGATTGGCTTCATCTACTTTTTCGCCAGCTTCTTTTTCTTTATCAGTTGGGTTTGCGTAAATGTTGATTGGATCTGTGCTGATGGATTTCATCCCAGCTTCAGCCTGTTGGAAAGGCAATGCTTTAGGATTCATTTCCAGCGTCCAATTCGGTTTTTCTACAAGAGCTTCAATATTGAGCGATGGCCCTTTTGTTTTGCGGTCGCCTTCTCCAGTGAGAGTTGGTGTGATGGTAAAACGTTCTCGACCAAAATTATTTTGGCCAACCAAACGGAATGTGAAATCGTCAATGTTGGTCTCAAATTTCACCAAAGCAGGTTTAGGATCTTGCACCAAGTCGGCTATTTTGATTGGAGCTTTGTAATGGAGTTGATAGATTTGATCCAATGTTCCAAAACCCATTCCTTCAAGCCGCATTGGCGCTTGATAGGTGCCGATCACCTGCATTTTGGGACCTTTTTTATCATCTTGGCCCCTTCGGTTAGCTTCAAACACTAGCCGAATTTCAGAAATCGTGATGCTTTTTCCAGCACGAATCGTGGCAGAAGTCGGCAAAACCTGGGTACTGCTTAACCCATCTTCACTCAATTCATACAACGCAATTTCCTGCAAGACAGGTTTATTCCATGGAGTCAAACCACTCAAAAACATCAAAAATGAAAATACAATAAAAATCATCGCAGCAAGCGCGCCTACATATACACCACCATAAGTGATCCTTTTCCATGTAGGTACATCTTGTGCTAAATATTGCAATTGAATTAAGATATCATTGAGACTATTGGCTTTGAGAACTTTTCTAAATGCACGACGATCCCAACGCTGATGAATCAAGTCACGAATTGCACGGATGGATAATTGTTCTGTGCTTGCTCCTTCGACTTGATCTTCTGGAGCAATGGAATGAATGCCAATAGTCAAAAATCTGTCGCCAGTTTCAGAATCTGTGATTGTGAAAGCCAAACGACTGGGGAAAATATAAAAATCTTGATAGCCAAAGAGTTTCTCTTCCCGCAAGACTTTGATTGCGGCAACGATATCCAAGAGTTCGCGTGCAAAACGTTTTGTTTCTTTGAATGGATTGTTGTCTTCGCGAGTAAAAGCTAGGTCAATAGAAAAATATTGGCGTTCTTCCGGAAGAATGACCTGTAATGGGAGCAATTGATTAGAAAGATTTGTATAGCTAGAAGTTGCGTTGAAGGCTCGCATGTCCAGAAGGCGTTCACGAACGTTTTCCCATAAGGCCTTTTGGGTCAACACCCCTTCTTTCTTTTCGGGCGGTACTTCATAAAACAGGTCATTGAGCGCCTCAATTCCTTGCTGGCAAATATCTAGGTTTCTGGGGATTTCATTGAGGGCCTTGGTATCTACCCTGCATTTAAGATGCGGGGGAAAAGTAAAACGTCCGTCTTTTAACTGAACCCCAGCCATTGGT
>JAKLHB010000068.1 GCA_022710345.1 Planctomycetota bacterium | reverse complement strand
CCAAGTGATCAGCACCATTTTTTTTTGGAAGCAAGTCTTTTCAAAAGAATCTGCAAATTCTTCCCAAACAGCGGAAAAAAAAGTTTGGCTCAATTCTATAAATTGTTCATACGTAGAACCAATTTTATAAAATTCCAGCATATCAAATTCCGGAAGATGCAATTTGCTTTTAGTAGGTTCATTGGCTCGATATACTGGACCAAGATAATAAAAAGACTTCTTTTCCAAAGCAATCAATTTTTTAAGATAAAATTCTGGAGAAGGCTGTAAATAATATATTTCAGAAGGATTTACAGATGATATGACTTGAAAATAATCTGTATAGGACTCCGGGGTTACTGTTCTGCTAATAGTTGGAATGTAGGCTCGTTCGATCCCTGCTTGTTCCATCATACGCTCTGCCAAAGAGTACAAACGATGCCGCAATCGAAAAAGTTTAGTGTAGTCCATGAGCTTCCATTTATTGAGGTTACAAGATTGTTATCCTTTACTTTGCTTTAATTCAGAATAAATATTCCTCAATTCTTCTGGAACACGTTCGCTGAAGAGAAGGAATCGAGCAAATTGCTCCTTGCTTAAAATCATTCGAACTCGCTGCAATAATTCCCAGCGTGAATTGCTCCATTTTTCTCGGATTTGATGCAGGTCCTGGAGGCATTGCTCTAACTCTTTAGGCTGTTCTTTCTCAATGGCAACAGTCAGAGCAGCCAAAGCAGTGCCATAGCTATAGCAATATTCCTTCATCGTGTAGCTAAAATCTTTCAGTACAGGAAAAAGCCTAGATTCATCTTGGTCTGTGAGACGCAGCTCTTTGGTCAGAATCACTTTGAATTTTTCTTCAATCGCTGGTGCCAGGGTTATGAGCTTATTCTCATCTACTTTATGAAAAAATGAGGAAAGATCCCATACATCTCGATTGAAAAATGTCCACAGCACAGACTGCCCCCATTCATAGTGTTGGCTAGAGAATAACAGGACTAACCCTGATGTAATCCCTACCAAAACCGCTGCTGCTGCAGCCCACCAACGTGTCTTCTTAGAGGAGGAGTAGGCATAAAAACTAGCTTTGCTCTGCTCCATGATTTGCTGTGGTAACGCAGTAAAAAAATGAGGGCTTGGCTCTTGCACGCGCTCGCTTTCTAAAATATGAATTGTGTGCTTAAATGCTTCAAAATCACTTTGACAATTGATACAGTGTTCGATATGTTTTTTGATTTTCCATGTCTTGAACCAGCCCAAACGAGATTTAAGATAATCATAGAAATATAAGGCCACAGTGTTACATTGCATGCTGGCTTCCGATCTTCTTTCGTAGTTGATTGGATATTTTTTTTATACCTAGATGAAAGTGAGAACGTACTGTTGCTTCTTGACATCCTAAAATTTCGCCTATCTCTTGATAAGAAAGATTATGATAGATGTGCAAGATAATGCTGATCCTTTGTTTTGGTGAAAGTTGGCTCAATGCATTGCGTACCAAAAGCTCTTCTTCTTCACGGGCTAAAGGATCGTCTCGGGTGCTTTCAGTGCAGACAGGTAAATCGCTTAAAACTCGAAGGTAGAGTGATTTTTCACGCAACAAATTATAACATAAATTAATTGCGATACGATATATCCAAGTTTTAAATTTATCAGTTTTTTGTAAAGTATGTAATTTTTCCAATACTTGCAAAAAGGTTTTTTGTACGAGTTCCAGCGCGTCATCATGATTTTGGACTATACGCAAGCACAAAAAATATAATGCGCGCTGGTAACGCTCCACTAAAACTCCTAAAGATTCGCGATTTCCTTCTAAAAATAATTGAACTAAATCGCTGTCTGTTTCTACTAACCTGTTGCAAGCTGGCTGCTGGCTATAGGTTGAAGACATGGAATTGTTTATTTTTTAATAGTTTGATAGGACATGATGCTGACAATCGTATATGTTCCATTAGGAAGCGAAATGGTATCTCCACAACTTGCATCTAACATAGCTTTTGCATTAGGGCTTAGAAAAGAAATAATGCCTTTTTCTGTATCTACATCCCAAGGGCCGAGGATAGAGTATTGGATTTGATTTTTTTTCGCATCTTCCAGCGTAACAGTGCATCCAATGCACACTTTTTTGAGATTGATTCGATCAAAATCAATGACTTTTGCACGTGCGATGTCATGCTTCATTTTCTTCAGTTTGTCTGCGAGCTGGAACTGAATTTCGCGTGCAGCATCCAATTCTGCATTTTCGCTAAGGTCTCCCAAAGCCAATGCATCACCAATCGCTTTTTGATTTTTAGGAATTTCAACTTCACTGAGCTGGGAAAGTTCTGCCTGGTATCTGGCCAACCCTTCTTCAGTGGTATAGATTGGCTGTTGGAGCTCTTCAAACAAATCACTGTGTTTTTCCTTGATCTGGTCTTGAAGCCCTTGCTTAAAGTTAGCAGGCAAAAACATCACGGTTTCTAATAACTGAAATAATTCAAATGCCTCTAATTTATTAATGGTCTTTAATATCTTTTTGGCAAGTTCAGAAGAAAAGATTTTATTGATTTTTTTTACAATTTCATTTTGTCGTAAAGACTTTAATGTTCCGCCTGTACGAATCAAAGTGACCAAAACAGTATAAAAGCCAGTGATGCCTTCAATTCGCGGGAGTTTATCATTAAAAACTTGACGAGCAAACCATAAAAGCCCATCTGGGGCATTGAGAGGGTCACCAATAATCTCTTGGGCAATCTTCACAACAAAGCCATCTCGCTTCTTATCTTTTTGAAGATATTTATATAGTGTATCCCGGGCTAAATCTGTGCCTTTTTTAAAGATATAGCCAAGGTGCTTATCCCATTCAGGCTGAAATTTCAGCAAAAAATTCAATGTATCTTGAGCAAGAGCATTGATACGCAAATTATTGTAAATTGCTATAATATCTTTGCCAATGATTGTATCCAATTTGGGCAGTTCTAACTGAAGCCCGCCATTTTTGATGCAGATTTCTAAAATCAAATAGCATTCAAAAGCATACCAAGGTTGTTGATTAGCCATATATTCTTGGCATAGTTTGAGCAAAGTATTCCCAAAATATTCGTAATTTGCTCCTATATTTGTATGCTTAATATATTCTAAAATTACCAAGGGCTGCTCTAATGGAAGAGTTTGATCAAATTGTCCTCGAATCTCATCTTCCCATCCCATTGGTTCTTTGCGCAATTTATATTTACTGTGGGCACCTGCATTAGCTTCTACATAAGGGTCTTTGAGAAGTTCTTTACGTGCTTGCCCCCACCATTTGGTCCATTTTTCTTCTGGAATGATCGTTTTGCAAAGATATTCCTTAAATTCACGCGCGCTGATTTCATCTTTATGGAATTCTAAGATGCGATGCAATAGTTTCAAAATATCTTCTTCGGCTTCTCTTTTAAGAATATCAGGCTGAAAGACCAGCATAGCTTCAAAGTTATCTGGGGCCAAAGGGATTAAGCAATCACTGGCCGCCAAAATATCCATATCATGCTTGGGCTTTGCCTGTAAATCCACCACCATTCTCATGGTTTCTGGATGAATACTCAAAACTTTGCCAATACCCCAGCCGCTTTTATGCTTAACAATACTACCTTCTTGGAAAACCAACAATTTATCTAAAGTATCAATAAACTGGAGCAAGGTCAACCTTTTCTGGTTAATCCGTACCGCCATATCCTTGATATATTTGCGTTCTCGATGTAGTTCAATAAATGCTTGCATATAAGGCAGCATAAATTCTCGTGTATCTGGACGAAATTCTGCAAATAGATGCAATACCTCTAATCTCAAATTTAGGTCATGCGTATTGAGGAGGTTTTGAACGCTTTTAGCCAGCATTTCTTGCAATAGTTTCTGCTGCCCTCGTTTAATCAGTTCTTGTGCAATCTCCTTCAAGGGCTTCGCTGTGGTTAACTCTTGTTCTAATATTTGCAACCATAGAGCCTGCCCTTCTTCCCAATGAGCAGATTTAAACAGTTGCAACAATCGCTGAAAATGATCCATCAATTTTAGATCTCCTGACAAATAAACACGATGCCGCGGTATGTATCACAACCAAGGTATGCAGCAGTCGTATATTAAATTTTAACCTAAAAAAACGCAAAACGCAAGTTTGTTCAAAATCGTTTTCAGATAAAATTAAAGCAAGTTCAAGGTGTATTTTCACATTTTGATTTTCATGCCGTGTTTAGAAAGAATTTCCAAAATGAATGATTCAATTGTGTTTGGATGTGCCCAAGGCTGGGAAGATAGCCTGATAGCAGAATTGCCAAAAGCTGCAGCCCAATGCCTTGCTCCTGGACTAGTATTAGCTCACAAAATTAACTCAAGTTCCTGGGATAATTTGATTTTTGCTAGAGAATGGATGCCAGAAGCTCAACTCATTCAAGCTGATTCTGCCAATAAATTGGCAAGCGCTTGTGTAGATTTATGGACACCCAAACTTCGTCAAGGTTTGCCTTGGACTTGGAGATGGCAGACCCCTGATTCATGGGAAGAAAAAGCAGATTATTATAAAAATTTAGCCTCGCGAGTTCGATTGATCCAACGTATATTTCAAGAACAGATGCGTTCTTTTTTTCCAGGCTTATGGAAAAAACACCTTGGTGCAGAAAAATTAAGCAATGATAAATCCCAAAATGCCATGCATTCGGGATATCTTTCAGATTGTATAATTGTGGCCCAAGGTGTTCTTATTGATAAAGATAAAGCATGGGTGAGTATTTCAACCTCTAAACCTCAAAACACCCATAAGCCTCCTTTTTTCAAACCATTATGGCAACAAATCCATGCTGACCAACAGGCTCCATGCAGATCGTATTACAAATTAGAAGAAGTCTGGCTCGAACTCGGGCAAGCACCCACTGAACAAGATACCTGCGTTGACCTAGGCGCAGCACCAGGAGGTTGGACCTGGTCTGCTCTGAAACGTGGAAGCAAAGTGATTGCTGTGGATGCTGCTGCACTCGCCCCCCACATCCAAAAACATCGAAACTGCACCCATTGCATAGAGAATGGCTACACATTCACACCTCAGCAGCCAGCAGACTGGCTATTATGCGACATCATTGCCCGACCATTAGCAAGCCTAGGAATTTTAGAACGCTGGCTCGCGCAAGGATTATGCCACAATTTTGTCGTTGCGATCAAATTTAGAGGCAAAGACCCATCTAGCCTATTGCCAAAGATAGCAGAAGTTCTTAAGCCCTATCAGCACTTGAACATTCGCGTTCGACATTTATATTATAATCACAATGAAATCACGATCTTTTCCAATGCACAATCTTCTAATGCCAAAATTTCAGTCTAATTTTGCTGATTGCTTTCTTCCTCCAATTCCAACTGACGCTACTGGTTACTTTCGAGCTGGATTGGCACAGACAGCAAAAAGTTGCCATTGACATAGCGAGCTTCCAAAATTCGTTAGAATCACTAATTTTGCTTGCATCTATTTTCAAAATTTCCTATAGTGAATTGCTCAATAAAGATAGCATCCAAAAACTTCGATCAATGCAAACAAAACATGAGGAGATCATTTATGCATCATGTTTGGGTTGTTTTGTTGTTCATCATAGTGTTTGGCTGCAGTACGGTAGCATCCAAACCCGATGCACCTCCTGAACAAGGATCGCCTTCTTTGTCCGATGCTGCAATCTCTCTGCCAAGTCCAGAAATCACAGCAACTTCTAGTTTACCAGTTGCTGAGGCATCTAAACATACGGAAGAAAACGCTGCATTTTCAATTTCGCATACAACAAATTCTGAGCGACCAGTTGCTGTCCTAAGCACTGATATTTCAAAGATTAGCACGATTCCCAAAATAGATATTGTTTTTGTGAAAGAAATTCCATCCACGATTGAGAGCACAGTCCAACTCGCGCCAGGAGAATACAATATCACCCAAAGAATCCAAATCAAACCCAATGGAAAGCTCATCCTATCCCCAGGCACGACATTGCATTTTCAAGAAGCTGGCATTGTCTGTCTAGGCACGTTGATCGCTCAGGGGACTGAATCCAAGCCAATCATTTTTGATACTCCAGATAGTTGGGATAACATCACCATTGCTGGCCCTCAAGCCCAAGGCATTTTAGAATACTGCGAAATCTCAGGCGGGTTAGGAATGCTTCTCGATGTTCCTGATGAAGGCCGGTACATCATTGGCAAAGGCAAAATGGCTGTGGGCGGCGCGATCCTTTACGCAGATCAAAGCACAGGCGCAGTGCGTCATTGTAAATTCACGCATAATTTTAGCCTTGGATGCATTGCCTTAGCCGGTGTTCAAGATGTGCAAATCCATGATAATTTCCTCGCACAAAATGAAAACTATGCCATTTGGGCTACGTATAGCAAATTGGATGTATATCGCAACACCATTGCTCAAAATCAAGGCGGCATCGTTACCCTAGGCAAATCCAAAGGCAAAATCGCCCAAAATAAAATACAACAACATCGTGTACACGGAATTTTAACTGACGCACGCAGTGAACTCAGCATCGAAGAAAATACCTTCACTCAAAACAGCGTTGCTATTCTAAGTGAGCAAAACAGCGCTGTTAGCATCAAGCGGAACCAATTTAAATCCAATATGATTGGGTTCATTGGACAAAAAACTTCTTCAAGCTCTTTAGAAGACAACATATTCCAAAACCACGCAATTGCTATTTTGGCAGAAGGCTTCCATTCACTCCAGATGAAAGGCAATAAAATTCAGGATTCTGAATTGTTTGGGCTTGTTTTCCAAGAAATGTCTGCTGTGGAATTGATTGGCAACCAAATCATCCGTAGCCCATGCTGTTGCGATACCCGGCAAATGGCTCAGATTCAAAAAGAGCAAAATCAATGGATAGACAGCCCCTTGGATACAAAAGTTATATCCATCTCAGAAATGCGTGCTCTGAGAGATAACATCAATGAAGAAAAATACATTGGCAAAGATTGGAAATAGCATAAAAGGAAAAGATTGAAAATAGGTCAAAAGGAATATTCTATGCAAAAATCATCTTCCAACCGCGCTACAGGCATCTTAGAAGCTTGTGGCGTATTTCTCGAACAAATTCCCGTGCTTGGATTTGCTGTATCCGCATGGCGAAGATTCCATGAAGAAAAACGCAACCAAGAGATTCAAGAACGAGTAGAAGCCATTCACCAAAAGCTTGAAAAAGTTGAAGGCATGCAGCATACTTTAGAAAAAGTCGAAGCCATGCTTTCAGGCGGCAAGGCACCCGTTTATCCGGAAGGGCAGCCTCCCACTGATTCAGCAGGGCAGCCTCCGGTTCATGCTGCCACATACGGCTTGGAGGCCCATGACATGGCCATCCAAGAGCCACAAGCAATTCCAGAACCAGCCAAAATCAGCATATTTCAACGCCTTCATTTTGCATTTTGGGGCATTGTGGGAACTACCCTGATTTTATTGCCACTTGCCTTTTGGTTGATCACGCTCCTGAATGTTGGGGATGCCAAAGAAGCATGGGACATCACTTGCCAAAATACATTTGCCTCCTTTGCTTCGGAAAACAAGCCGTCCAGCTCATTGGAATCATACTTAACCCAAAGCACCGCGGAATCGTCGGAAAATCACCTGGTACCTGGTATTTTCCTATGCTTTGTGCTTCCCTATTGGTTGATCCTGATATGCCAGCTTCGTTCCTCCAAACGTCTCTTTATTCTAGGCCTGAGCGCTGCTGGACTTGCCTTCATAATGACTGGCATCTTATTTGGTCTGCCCAACTGGCTGAATTTAACTATTCTTCGTACACCTGGCAAACAAATTTTTGTCCTAGGACCGCTTGCTTTTTTAGCAGCTCTATTCGGCAATCTTTGCATGAAATGGCTGAAACCACGCACGTAAAATAACCTGTTACAAGGAGCGATCATGCTCGATATATCCCAATTCCATACAGAAGCCAATAACCCAAAGACATGCCAACTTCATCAAATGGCCATCCCTGAAATTTTAGGCTTGATGAATCAGGAAGATCAGCAAATTAGCCTTGCGATTGGGCAAGAAATCAACAACATTGCAGTTGTCGTGGAACACGTGGTAGCCACATTCCAAAACCAAGGCCGCTTATTTTTATGCGGAGCAGGCACAAGCGGCCGTCTTGCGGTGATGGAGGCCAGCGAATGCCCGCCGACTTTCTCCACTCCACCCCAAATGATCCAAGGCATTATGGCAGGCGCACCCCAGGCATTTTGGGAAGCAGTAGAAGGTGCCGAAGATAATCAGGCAGCAGGCATTGAAGCTGCGCAGGCTAGACAACTGAATTCCAATGATTTTGTGATCGGCATTTCAGCCAGCGGCAGAACCCCTTATGTGCTTGGTTTTTTGTCATACGCAAGACAAGTTGGCGCAGGCACAGCCTTTTTAGTCGCCAGCCCACCTAAAGAAAAAGTCAGCGATTTTTTGATTTTCCCCAAAACAGGCCCCGAAGTTGTCACAGGCTCCACCCGTCTCAAAGCAGGAACTGCTGCGAAAATGGTGCTCAATATGATCACCACAACCGCGATGGTTCAAATTGGAAAAGTCTATGGAAATTGGATGGTGGATGTCCACCCCACCAATGAGAAACTCGTGGCCAGGGCCGCCCGCATTGTATCTGAAATCACAGGCTGCCCCATTGACCAAGCCACAAGCCTCGTGCTTCAAACAAAAAATCCCAAAGTCGCGATTGTCATGTACCTTAAACAAGTTTCCCAAGAAACAGCTCTCCGATTGCTGGATCAACATCATGGCCAATTGCGTGCTCTATTCGAAAAACCTGCATAATTTCCACAAAAACATGAAAAACCACGGATTCACACGGATAGGCACAGATAAAAAATATAGGAATCAATCCACGCTTAACACATTCAGATGAAAAATCATAGAACAATGAGCTTTCTTGGTTCTATGAACAATGAGCTTTCTTGGTTCTATGAACAATTTGATAGGCATAGAGTTTTTCTCGCTTATAGGACAAAGTCAGAAAAATTGTGCTTTCTTGGCGATAAAACTACGAATATTAGGAGAAAACCAATGCTCACACTATTTCGTCGTCTTTGGTTCTTGATCTTTGCATCTTGGGTCGTGTATGGGCTCTGGATGTATCAATATCTGCCTGAGAACATCATTGTCCATTTCAATATCCAAGGACAGCCTGATGGATGGGGCACGAAAAAAATGTTTTTCATCGTCATGTATCTTGTTATGGGCCTGCTCAATGCCTTATTCTATGCACTTGTCAGCAGTTGGCTTCCAAAAATTCCAGAATTTATGGTCAACATGCCATCCAAAGAATACTGGTTCAGCACCCCGGAACTCAAAGCCAAAGCCTATCATCAACTCAGGCTCGTGCTTTGCAGCGCAGGCATTTTCTTAAACTCAGTCATTGGATTGGTTCTTTATATGACATTCGAAAAAACCCTAGACCCCACCAGCCTGGCTTGGCTCGGCTCTAGTTTTGCCTGGCTAGCCCTTGGCTTTGCTGGATTATTCATCATCTGGGTCTTTATCCTAGTCAGGCCACCCAAAAAACAAGCAAATCCTCAAGTGCCTGGATAAGGCTTAACGGCTACAGGTACATAATTGACAAGTGTAGATTTCTTATACCGGTTGTCATTTGATCCCCGACACGCATAAAAGATTGATCATGTAGAGGCCGATCGCCCCTACATTCATATACAAACGACGATCATGTTAAGTAGGCATATCATAACATAATATCAAAAGATTATGTGTGTATGGAATTAAGCTTTCACAGAAATGCATTAAAAACCTACACTTGTCAAGCTGGAACATAATACACGGTATAAGTTATTTTGTGCGCGTTGGTAAGGATCATCAAACAACAACCGCCCGAAGCAATTTATACTTACCAAGCAGCCTACACACGCATATCATAACCAATCTTTTATATGATGCGTACTGTACTATGTTTTATTGATCACGTTTGCTTTGGAGGCGTTATGCGCCAAATTGTTATTGAAAATCCGATCATTAACTCGCCATTTGTTGAACCAAATCGTCATTTTCACTTCAGCAAGGAAGGAATCACAAACACTATCATCCAACACCGTCGCATTAGTTCTTACTTTATTCCCATTCCTCTCCCTAAAAAAAAGAAAACTCCCACGCTCTATGATACCGAATGGACAGAAGATCGGATTGAAGAAAATAAATTTGTCAACCAAATCCGCCAACTCGTTGCAGAATGGCGGCAAACTAATTATTATGGAATTACGACCATAACCCGAAGATTGATGGATTATTGGACAAATCCAAGCCGAGAAAAAAAGCTTTTCTTTTGCCAGATCGAGGCATTGGAAACAGTCATTTATCTGACAGAAGTTGCACAAAAACATGGAGCTGCCTGGGTCGAACCCCAACTGCGAGAGGCCAACGAAACATCCAATCCCGGCCTCCCACGCATGGCTTTTAAAATGGCGACTGGCACGGGTAAGACCGTTGTTATGGCCATGATCATTGTCTGGCACACATTGAATAAACTCGCTTATCCCAAAGATCAACGGTTTAGTGATACGTTTCTCATAATCACGCCTGGGATCACCATCCGCGATCGCTTGCGCGTGTTGCTTCCCAATGATCCTGAAAATTATTATCGTGAACGAGATATCATCCCAGTTCAAGCTCAAGAAAAGCTCAAGCAAGCTAAAATCATCATCACCAACTATCACGGATTTCAACTTCGTGATAAAATAGAGGCTAGCAAACTTACCAAAGCCATCTTAAGCAGGCAAAACAAGGCACAGTCTAGTCCATTCACTGAAACGCCAGATGCAATGGTCTGTCGTGTTTGCCGCGAGTTTGGCAAAAAGAAAAACATCGTTGTGCTCAATGACGAAGCCCATCATTGCTACCGTCGCAAGCCAGACCATGAAGCTGAAGACCTCACAGGTGACGAGCGCATGGAAGCCACAAAACGAGAGGAAGCAGCACGAGTCTGGATTTCAGGCATTGAAGCAGTCAAAGCCAAGATTGGAATCAAGGTCATCTATGATCTTTCAGCCACACCATTTTTTTTGCGTGGATCAGGTTATTCAGAAGGAACGCTTTTCCCATGGGTTGTGTCTGATTTTTCGCTCATTGATGCCATTGAAGCAGGCATTGTCAAAGTCCCGCGTGTGCCTGTAGCTGATAATGCCATGACTGGGGAGCAGCCCACATACAGAGATTTGTGGCTTAGAATCAGCGAACATTTGCCCAAAAAAGGACGCAAAACTGAGAGCATCAGCGGCGATCCCAAACTTCCGGCTGCATTGCAAGGTGCTTTGCTTAGCCTTTATGAAAACTATGCAAAAGCCTATCATGCATGGGAGCAAAAAGATAAGATCAATCCTAGCGATAGCCCACCACCTGTGTTCATTGTAGTATGCAACAATACAAACGTATCAAAACTTATCTTTGATTTTATCGCAGGCTGGGAAAAACAAATTGAAGGTCAAACCATAGTTCAGGCTGGCCAATTGCAGATTTTTAGAAACGACGATGGCAATGGCAATTGGCTTCCTCGTCCGAATACAATTTTGGTGGACAGCCAACAGCTTGAATCCGGGGAAGCCATGAGCGACGAGTTCAAAAAGATCGCAATCCATGAAATTGAAAGATTCAAAACCGAATACCGCATCCGATTTCCTGGCCGCGATATAGACAAAATCACAGATGAAGACCTGCTGCGTGAAGTAATGAACACAGTGGGCAAGCCTGGAAAACTTGGGGAGCATGTAAAATGCGTGGTGAGCGTGTCCATGCTCACAGAAGGATGGGATGCCAATACCGTCACCCATATCCTTGGCATTCGAGCTTTTGGCACACAATTGCTATGTGAACAAGTAGTGGGCCGCGCTCTACGACGTAGGATGTATGCTATAAATGAACACGGCCATTTTGACCCTGAATATGCCGAAGTCTATGGAGTCCCTTTTTCTTTTATCCCATGCAGTGGAGCGACCCAAGATCCAAAGCCAAGCATCATGCCCACTCGTGTCCACGCGCTGGAAAGTCGAAGTGCTTGCGAGATTGCTTTCCCACGCCTGCTTGGCTATCGTTATGACACAGGCAGCGAAAGGCTCACAGCCAATTTTATACCTGAATCTTGTTTGACCCTTTCCACAGTTAGCATTCCAACCAAGACTGAAAATGCGCCTATTGTAGGCGAGTCCAGCATCCACACGCTCGACGATCTCAAGCGCCGTCGCCCCAATGAAGTCGCGTTTTTATTAGCCAAGCTCACCCTTGAAAAATATTTCCGCGATGATCAAGACAATGATAAACCATGGCTTTTTCCACAGTTGCTTCACATTTCCAAGCGTTGGTTGATGGAATGCCTCATGCTTAAGGACAATACTTTTTTACAATTGCTTCTTTTATTGGAATTTGCACACGATGCTGTAGATCGAATCTACCAGGCCATTGTTGCATCCAATGCCACAGACGCTTTGATCAAGCCAATTCTGGAACCATACGATACCATTGGTTCCACACGCTATGTTGATTTTGACACCAAACGTGCTGTTTTCGCAACGCGAGCAGATAAATGTCATATTTCACATGTTGTTGCAGACACAGAATCTTATGAACAAAAAATGGCCCAATCCTTAGAGGATATGCCAGAGGTTATCCGCTATGCTAAAAATCACAATCTTGGCTTTACCATTCCATACACATTGGATAACAAAGAACATAAATACTTTCCAGATTTCATTGCATGCATAGATGACGGAAACGGCAAAGACAATCCTCTGAACCTGATCATTGAAGTCAGCGGCTTGCCAAAAAAAGATAAAGCAGCCAAAGTTGCCACTGCACGTACCCTTTGGATTCCAGCCGTCAACAACTATCGAGGCTTTGGACGCTGGCAATTCATCGAAATCACCGATCCTTGGAACGCACAAACAAGTATCAGAGAAATATTCCGTGAGCGCCTGCTACCAGCAAAAAATGTAATTTAAAGGAAAATCTATGGCAAAAAAAAACAGCAATCCTCCCAAAATTGAAGCAATTCGACACACAGAAGACAAACGCACGAATATTCCTACTGAGGAATTACGGGACTTTGTGGCTGAGGATGAACGAACACCTAAAACTATGCTGTACCCACGTGATCCATCGCTCGATCCACAATTGGTTTGGAAAGGCAAGGATGAACAAGATGGCCAAGACTTGGCTGTGCCAATCGTGCCCATCTACATACAAGAAAAAATTCATCCCCAGGCCATGATTGAAAATTTGAGAGAACACTCCAAACGTTTGGCTGGCGACCGAGTTGCAGAGCAAATGGCAAAATATCAGACTGAATTATTTGGGGATTTCAATGGTGGGCCACACGAGTTTGATCAAAAGATTGAATTCTATCAACATGAACAAAATTGGACCAACCGCATGATTCTGGGGGATTCGCTTCTTGTGATGACTTCTCTTGCAGAAAAAGAAGGCTTAAAATCCAGGATCCAAACTATCTACTTGGACCCGCCTTATGGAATTAAATTCGGATCCAATTGGCAAGTCAGCACCCGCAAACGCGATGTCAAAGACGGCAAAGTCGAGGATGCCACACGCCAGCCTGAACAAATCAAGGCATTTCGAGATACGTGGCAACTCGGCATCCATTCTTACCTCTCCTACCTTCGCGACCGCCTTGTTGTGGCAAGAGAATTGCTCACTGAATCTGGCAGCATCTTTGTTCAGATCGGCGATGAAAACGTCCATCTCGTACGATGTGTCATGGATGAGGTGTTCGGAAGCGAGAATTTTATCAATCAGATTGTGTTTCAGAGCTCCAGTGGCCGTTTAAGTGAGCGATTAGATTCTGTCTATGATATTATTTTATGGTATGCCAAAAATATAGAGCAGGCCAAAATTAAAAAAATATATAAGCCTCGTACTGCGATACAAGTAGATAAATCATACAATTTTATTGATGACCATGGACGCATAGCAAAAATAAGTGAGTTTGAAACTGAGAATGGAGAGATACAATTACCAGTTGGTGCAAAAAGATTTAAAGCATCTCAAGTGTATTCACAAACACCAAGCGAGGCTTCTGTATTTGCATATAAATTTCAAGGAACTGAATATTATCCATCTCTTGGATCTCATTGGAGAACCAATAAAGAAGGTTTAAAAAGGCTTGAATGGGCAAATCGTCTTTTGTCTCAAGGCAAATACTTAGCATTTAAATTATATCATCATGATTTTCCGTATGTTCAATTGCATAATATTTGGACAGAGACAGCCGCTAGCTTAGGTGGCACAGATAAAATATACGTTGTTCAAACCAATTTGCTCGTAGTCCAACGTTGCCTCCTCATGACCACAGATTCTGGCGACCTGGTGCTGGATCCAACCTGTGGTAGCGGGACTACTGCGTATGTGGCAGAGCAATGGGGCAGACGCTGGATCACTTGCGATACCAGTCGAGTGGCATTGGCCCTGGCCAGAACCAGGCTCATGTCTGCAAAGTATCCATACTATGTCCTTGCATCCCAATATCCCAAAACAAGCAGCATGCAAGCTATCAGCGATGAAGACATGAAAAAATACTTCCAAACCGAAGTCCCCCTGGAGCATCTGGATGTCCGTCAAGGCTTTGTGTATAAGCGTGTGCCACATGTTACCCTCAAGTCTATTGCCAACAATCCAGACATTGTGGAAGGTATGACCCAACAAGAAATTGATGCAGCCATTGCCCGACATGCTGAAACCGAAGTCCTCTATGACCAGCCTTATGAAGACTCTAAGCGTGTTCGAGTGGGCGGGCCATTCTCTGTAGAAAGCCTCTCTCCCCATCGGATATTAGCCATTGCTGAGGAAAATCAAGATCATACAGTCACAACCCAAGAAGCCGACGATCATAAAGACTTTGCGACCATCATCATTGAAAACCTTAAAAAAGCAGGCGTGCAAAACACTCGCAAAAATCAACGTTTGATTTTTACCAATCTCGATATATATCCAGGAAAATGGATTCATGCAGTCGGGGAATATTGGGAACATAGTACGCAAGAATCTATCCCAACCGCGAAAACCAGCTCAGACCAAGCTGCGAAAACCAGCTCAGACCAAGCTGCGAAAACCAACTCAGTCAAAACTAGCGCAGACGAAGTATTAGATGATCCCAAAGCACCCCCGCGCATCTTACGCCGTGTTGCCGTCTCCATTGGGCCAGAGCATGGAACTGTTTCTCCATATCAAGTAAAAGAAGCTGCCAAAGAAGCTGTCCAAGGCATTGGCTTTGATATGCTCATTGTCTGTGGTTTTGCATTTGATCCACATGTTTCCGAAGAAGTCAAACGCTATGGCCAACTGATTGTGCTGCCAGCTAAAATGAATCCTGATCTAGCCATGGGCGACGAACTGCTTAAAAAAACTGGAGCAGGCAATCTCTTTTTGATCTTCGGCGAACCAGACATTGAAATTAAAACTGGCCTGAATCAACAAATCACGATTGAACTCAAAGGCCTCGATGTCTATGACCCTACCACCGGCCAAATCCGAAGCTCATCCACCGATGATATTGCCTGCTGGTTCATTGATACAGACTACAACGGCGAAAGCTTCTTTGTCCACCACGCATACTTTACTGGCTCAGACCAGCCCTACGAAAAACTCAAACGTACTCTTCGGGCCGAAATTGATGAATCCGCCTGGGCCACTCTCTACAGCACTGTCAGCCGTCCATTCCCCAAACCGCCATCCGGGAAAATCGCAGTCAAAGTCATCAATCACTATGGAGATGAAGTTCTCAAAGTTTTTGAGATTGCATAAAATTATAAGAAAAATTCGTGTTTAAACTAACATAAAGATAGAAAGTATCGGACGAACCCAGCATTGGTGTTATGTGAGGATAATAGAATGCAACGCTGTCGCCTCTACAGTAATCCTACTGTAATGAGGATTACCGAATCGGCGTAACATTAGAAAAATTTAGCAGATAGGACAAAGATTTTTGAACAATTACCTAGAGGTGCTTACTTACTTTCTCACTTGAAAATTTATAAAACTTAACTTAGCTCATTTTCTGGAGGAGAATCAGATGAAAGAAACTATCAAAATCAAAGATTATGTTCTAAATCAGAAGATTACAGAAATGACTGTCGAAGGCGAGGAAACTTTGTTTTCTTTGCTAGAGCGATATCGCATTAAACAAGGATATCCGCCTGGTTGGGAGGTTTGGTCAATTTTTTTCAGGAACACCGCGCGTTATTTTATTGCCGATGGCATGCTTGAAAGGCCAGCAGGAGAAATTTCCAGGGATATTTTGGGGCTATTCAGTGAATGCCTGGAGATTTGCCCTAAACCATGGCTCCGCAAGTTTGTTCCAGATATATTCCAACGTAGAACTCCTGATGATAGGCCAGAAGATTTTTACGTATAATATTATGATTATGAGTAGCATTATGCTATGTCTTTTTGAAATGATCGTCGTTTATATTCGCTGGCTGATCTCAAATTCCAGCCTGCTGAAGATTTTTGGTTCCAAAGCTTTGATGGTTGGCGTGTTCATAGCCTTTTAGTCAAGCCCCCTTTCTTTGATCCAGAAAAAAAATATCCTGTGGTTTTCCTGGTTCATGGCGGCCCACAAGGCGATTGGTCTGCTCCAAAGGCTATGGCCAAAAATTCTGCGATGCCATTAGCGGAGATTGGGGTGGAGCACCATATCAAGACCTGATG
>JAKLHB010000067.1 GCA_022710345.1 Planctomycetota bacterium | reverse complement strand
CGCCTTGATACGTGATGCGGATGTCTCTATCCCCGTTGCCCAGCGTGTAAGCCAGGTGCCAGTTGTAATCGCGCCCGATGCTGTCGCAGAAGTCCTTATCCCACTCATCCGGGATAAACTTCCCATACTCCACCTTCGCGGTTTTGTTTGCCCAGCGGATCGTCTCGTGATTTCCCCAGCGCATCTGCGTCCGAACCGGATACCCGCTAACCTGCCCGACGTTCGGGAAGTGGTCCATTAAGTCCAATTGCGCCTTGAACCAACGTAAAAGAAATGTTTCTCTATCTTCTATAGGAAAAAAAACATTCGCAAAGGGATTTTGTACTTTTTGAAGTAAGCTAAGATCATACCTGCGTATAGCAGATGTCTCTACTTGCGAAGTTAAGGCAATATTGACTGCCTTTTGACTTAGAAAATCCAAGATGCTCATTTCTTGCACAACTAAAACCAAAAAAATTTTTCCTGTATCTTTTTGGCTATCTTCTAGATCGAGAATGCCACCAATCAAAAGATTGCCTTCTTGGGGCAAAGATATTTCAATCTCTTCCTGTTGCATGATGGAACATGGTATTTGAATGGGGCCTTTTGCAGTGTGGATGATTGGGATAGGACGTGCTAACTTTTCGCTAAATAGCCTAAGTTGAGCTTTTTTCGTATCAGGATTCCACTGTCCCATACAATGGATACCTTCTTGCCGAATTTGAAATAACAAATTTTGTTCTTGTATGCCTTGTACTAAGGCTAATGATCGCAGATGCTTCCAGTGAAATTTATGATCTTTCCACAAATATGCTGATGGAAATTCATGCAGCATAGTTTTGTATGCTTGCCCAAGTTGTTGCAGCACATTGTCTTTCTCAGCAACATTGAAAGTTGTATAAAATATTCCAGAAGTGGTCGGAATAAAAGTAAAATTACTTTCAAAAAAACTCGATGCATCTCGGAAAAGCCATGCTTTGGCAACAAAGATATGACTTAGGGAGCCTAAGCTATTCCACATTTGAGCAAAATTATCTTGAGCCACCTGCGTATGCACCAAGAATATCTTTTTTTCTTGATATTGTATACTGCTCCCATTGGGCCATGCGCTAGTTTCTAAGAAACTTCGGCAGAGCTCCAAAATATTTTGACTCCACAGAGATTCTGCAGGTAATTGAGCTTGGTCAAGGTTCCATTTACTCAATAATTCAGCACAATCGTATGTTTTTGAAATCAAAGGTTCGCTTTTGGGTTGGATATCTTCAAAATCTAAAGATATGGGTAATCCTTCTATTCCTGGAGATTTACTAGCAGTCTGCTCGGTCAATGGGATACTGTCTTTAGGGATTGCAATGATATTTTCGCGGTGTGCAATCACAGCTTCGACTTTTTTCAACAACTCTTTTGCTTTTTCATTTTGGCCATTAAATTCTAAGGATTTGATTAAATTTTCGCGCGCTCCTAGTAAAAGGCCTTTTTGATAGAGATTGCTTCCAATATTGAATAGATGAAGCGATAATACTTCACTTATGCCAGATTCAGAGGTTTTTGTAGGCATAGACGCAGGAGTAGGTTTCGAGGCTTCTGAAGCTGATATGGGGAGTTTTTTTTCTTCAGGCTCTCGTTTTTCTGGACTTGGGATTGCCTCTTTTGTTTCTTTGATGGGCGTTGGATTGGGCTTTTCTAATTCGCGGATTCTGTCCTGAAGTTTTTTAATTTCGTTTTCCAATTTTTCTTTGACTGTGGAATCTTGCAATTTAGCCAATTCTTCTTTAAGGCTGATGATTTGCTGCCTGCGTTGGTATTCCCAAAGCCTAAGCGTTGCCAAGCGAGCCCATGGATTTTGCTGTGAAAAATTGCTTGTAATATCACTATAGCATTTTTGTGCTTGTTCTAAATTTCCCAACTTTTCATAGCAAAATCCCATATAAAGCCGGACTTGGGCCTGTGTTTGTGCCGCAAGATTTTCTTGCCTTAAAATCTCTGTATAAATTTCTAAAGCTGCGTTTAAATCACCAACAACATGTTCTTCATACCTTGCTTGCTGAATTTTAATATCGCTCTTATTGTCTTGTGAAAAGCATAGAATGAAGCTCATGCTGGCTAAGAACCAAAAGCTTTTCATAATTTTTTAAAATTTACGATGAAGTTTGAAAAGTTCGTACAATACAATCATGACAAAGATCACGAACTGGGCTACAGACACACATAAGATCATCCATGCAGCACCATATAACTGGTATAACGGGATCCAAAGAGGGCCAATCATACAGCCTAATACAATGCAAAATCCAAGCACAAAAGGCTGAATTCTAAAGTTACGTGCTGCATTTAGCATATATCCTAAAAATGATAATGGATATATAATGATCGTACAAAACATAAGCCATGCCAATACATCATCATACATTGCATATTCTTTAGTATAAAAAATACTTAATAAGTATTTGCCAAAACCTAATGATATAATCCATCCTAAAAAACCTAGTCCAACAGCAATTCCAAGTACTTTTGAGGATAAAACTAAAAATTGTTTTGCCTCTGCTTTTGCATGCAGTTTGCACAATCGTGGCAAGGTGCTTTGCCCTAAAGCTGCCATGACTGTATTGCCTAACAGCATAAAAGAAGCCACTCCTGCAAAAATCCCGAGTTGAGCTTTACCTAGATGTTCTTCTATAATATATCTTGGCAAATTGGTATTGAAGGAAACGAGGCTTATGGTAATGCCAAGTGGCAAGGTGATCCAGCAAATTTTAAGAAAATCCAAGTATTTCCAACGAAGATTGAGCGTAATGCCTTTGGCATGGCTTAAATATAAAGCTGTTCTCAAATCGTATGCAAATAAAATCATAAGAATTGCTAAAAACATCCCCAAAAGGCCTGCCCAAAGCATTTGAGAAAGATAGATAGACACGGATAAAAATGCAATATTCAAACAACTTTTCAAAATCATGGATTGAGCAATCCAATCCATACGTTCATATTTTTGAAACAATCCATAAAAAATATCGCTGATTGCTTCCAATGCTCGAAACCCGCTAAAAAGCACAATGGATATGCTCGTCATGAAATCATAACCGCGATATACGCTGACCATAAGCGTGACTAAAATTGCAATGGCCGATGTAATCACCCGGATGCTCAGGTAATCCTTGAATTCATAGTCATTGTGTTGGTCTGTGACGTATGTTTCTCGAATTGCAAGATTGCAAAAAAGGATGATCGGGCTTGTGATAGACATAGCTAATGCAAAGCACCCCACCATCTCTGGGTTGCCTAGTTTCGCTAGCACCACAAGTATCAGCCATTGAGAGCCAGCATAAGATAAATTGCCTATAAATGTCCAAGAAAAATTTTTTCGCAAGGACAACGTATGAACCATAGCAGTCCAATCTATTTGCTAGCTCTTTTTTTTGCTTCTTGAGCTGCTGGGGTGCTTGGAAAATGCTTAAGCAAAATTTCCACAAAAAATTGCTGTTGCTTTTTAGTATATTTTGGATTTTGGGCAGTTTGCCATAGCCAATTCGAAAGTTCAGGACCTACTATTTCTTTGAAAAAAGGACTAGGATATTGTCCTAGATATGAGATGTTGGCTTTGATACGGTTCACATCATTGGATGCTAATGCAACCTTGAAATCTGCGGCTAGGTATAAAAATGTCTTTTTATATTCCAAAGAATCTTTTGCAAGGCGATCTATAGCAAACTTTAATGCTGGTGCGGTTTTCCAAGGCACAAGAAGCATGATAAAAATATGCGTTTGGGCAGCATTGGCTTCTAGTTTGAGCAACTTAGCTATTTCGGCACTGGCCAATTGAGCTAAGCGAATATTTTTATATCCAGTCGAGGTTTTAATATATAGATTTTCTTCCTGAGGAGTCCATTTATCCAAAATCCCAGACACTTGTTTTCCATCTGCAGTTTGCCACGATACCCGGCTTTTTTCTAATTTTTGCAAGGTAATATGCAATTGTTTCCACATTGCTTCCATTTCAGCAATGTCTTGCAAACTAGAAACTAGCCATTTATTCTCAGTGGCTAAGGTACCTAGTTCTTGGTTGAGAATGGCTTGACTAGCCGCGTAATCACGTGTCATTAGTTTAGGATATACTTTAGCCAACGCAGAGGGCCAAGCTTGAATCCAAGTTAATTCTTGATGAAATGCTTGGTATTCTTGTATTTGGTTGCTAATTAATTCTTGTATATTTTTAAGTTGCTGTATTTGTTCTGCTTGTATCAAAGCAATGGCTTGTTCATATTTTTTTTGTTCCCCTAATTTTTGAGCAGTTGCAAGTGTAGATGTGAATTTTTTTTCAGCGGCTTTTTGTAAAGTATCTGCAAATTTTTGAATTTCGCCTTCCATGCCCAAAGAGGCAGCCATTGCACTAATTTGTTGAAGCTTGGTTTCAACCAAAGCAAACTGAGCTTGGTCTAAATATACTTGGGCAGATTGTAATTCTTGCAGGATTTGGCCACGCTGTTGTAATTTGACTAACGCAATTTCCAAACCTTGGATTTCTTCAGAAACTTTGCCTAAGTGCGATGATTTAGGATATTTTTGCTCGAAATTTCGCCAAAGTTCGAGCTTTGCTTTGATAGATTCGCGATTGTCGAGCAGCACAGGCTGGGTTTGAATTTTTTGATATTCAAGTGCAATTTGTGCTTCTGTAGGCTCTATGGTAGTTGGCCTTCGAGATGGCTCATCAGTTTTGGCATTTGAAAAAATGGCAAATAGATAAGCAGATCCAAAGCCAATGGCACTAAAAAATAAAATTGTGATGATCCATCCTAAATAATTGGCTTTTTGGCGCGCTTGTGGACGTTTTGTATAATCTACAATAAAAGCTTCCATTCCAGCATTTTCAAGAACTTGTCTGGTCGAAATTTTTTTCGTTTCAGGGACAAAATCAATTCCATCTGTGCTCACTTTATCTTTTACAATTTCCAGTTCTTGAGTAAGCCCCATAAGATCAATATTGCCACTAGAGCGTTGCGAAGCGTGTAACGCAATTGTTTCACCAACCAAAGCAACTTCGCCAGGGCACTTTCTGCAACGATAGGTCCTAGAACTTTGGTACAACAAGATTTGATATCTTTTATGACACTGGGGGCATACTAATGCCTTGGCGCTTTGCCTACTTAGCACAATTTGTACTTGTTGAGGCGTTAAGATTTTTTTTTCGATCATAATATCGCCCAGTGGTTGGCCACGATGTGTGGTTAATTGCGCTCGTATAGCTTCGTCCAATTGAGATTGCTGGATCATATGCAACAACAGAGCTGTTTTGCCAAATGGGGTTGCATTTTCAGCATTTGATGCCATGCTTGACTCCTAATCTGTCCTTTCGTTGCCAGGACTACGCAAGCCCTGGCACTTGGAATTATCTTTGATATCTACGATATACAACAAAAAACATAATCAGGGCCACGACGGTTCCACCAACCACATCATACCAATAATGTTGCTTTGTGGTCAAAGTCGAAATGACAATCGCTAAGCCCCAAATAAAAGCCGGAATTGTTAGCTTACGATGATTCGAAGAAATTACAAAAGAAGCAAGCAGTGTCATGCTCACGTGCAGGCTAGGAAAACAATTGACTGTGGTATCTACCTTGTATAGAAGGTGGAAAAATTCTGCAGTGATACCAGATTCAGGTAATGCTTGCCGACTAAATTCTGTTGGGAAGATCACAAAGATCAAAACATGCAAAAGCAAGGTAGCCCAAAATGCTTTTCGAAAACTTTTGAAAGCTTGGACATCCTTGCATAGCATCCCTCCAAGCCCTAAGAAAAAATAATCACTCACATAAATCCAAAATGTCCAAATCAAAAATGGAGTATGAATATCAATCCAGGTTAGAGGCATAGGGCGTGGAGTGCCTAAATAATAGGTGCCTGATAACAAATACAATGTTAAAAACATAGCACCAGCATATAGCACATACCAAAATTTTTGCCAAAAAAAATTTAGACTATGATATTTCTCCAAATACTTTTGCCAAACCGTGAACATAAACTAGTTTGCTCCTTGAATTATTCTTCTTTTGGTTCTTGCTGACCCAAAGCTGCTTTCAAAAGATCACCTACATTGGTGACAGCCGGCTTATGGTCGCTATATTGTTGGATGAGTCTTTGGTTCATGAGATGTTCTTGACGAGATTTTTTTCCGCCAAAACGTTCTTCTTTGCCAGATTGTTGGAAGCCACAAGTTCGATCTGAGCAAACATACATTTTGCCTTGTTTGCTATTGAAAACCTGCATGAATTTTCCACATAAAGGGCATTTTTGCTTGCTTAATTCGATTTTGAATGTGCTGGTATCTTCTCGAACACGTTGTACCAATTCTTGCGCACTACGGCGAATGTCTTGCATGAATTTTTCTGGACTTTCCTTACCTTTGGCAATTCGATTGAGCCTTTGCTCCCATTGGGCTGTCAATTCCGGAGATTTGAGTTCAGAAGGCACTAATTCAATCAATTGCGTGCCTTTGGATGTCGGCAACAAAGTTTTGCCTTGGCGATCTATATAGAAATTATGAATCAATTTTTCAATGATTTCAGCACGAGTGGCGGGTGTTCCTAGGCCACTTTCTTTAATGGTTTCCCGCAGCTCCTCATCTTCAATAAATTGCTGTGGGCTTTCCATTGCAGAAAGCAAAGACGCTTCTGTATATCGGGCTGGCGGCTTAGTCTTTGCTTGATCTAAGCGTACGGCTTTCACTTTTTTGACACTACCTTTGCTCTGCTCTTGCAAGGTTTGGTCAGGCATCTCGTCTTCTAAATTTTCTCTTGCTATTGTGCCCATAGCAATTTCTCGCCAACCTAGGTCTTGGATGACTTTACCTTTTGCATATAGCCTTTCGCCGGCTACTTCAGTGACAATGGTAAGCTGTTCATACCTATATCCAGGAGATAAAATGCACAAAAAGCGTCGAACTACGAGATCATATAGCTTTCGTTCATCATTATCTAGTTGTTCTAAAGACACGGGTTGTTCTGTTGGGATAAGAGCATGATGATCGGATACTTTTTCATCATTAATAAAACGTCTGCCAGGGTTAAGTCTTTGGCCTAATAATGCTTGAGCCCATTTTTGATAAGGCCCTACTGCGATAGCTTTCAGGCGATCTGGAAATGTAGGAACAAGGTCAGCGCTCAAGTACCTAGAATCTGTGCGTGGATATGTCAATACTTTATGCTGTTCATACAACTGTTGAGCCAAGCTCAATGTCTTTTGAGCAGAAAATCCATAGCGATGGTTGGCTTCACGCTGCAATTCAGTTAAATCAAACGGTAAAGGGCTAGGCTCTATTTTTTGATCTCTACGAATTTCTTGAATCATCCCTTCTTGATGCTGTATTTTTGCTTCAATTTCCTTGGCTTTTTGAATATCATAGATCCTAGAATTGCCACCATGATCTCTCCAATACCCCCAATAATCTCCAAAATCAACAGCAATCGTCCAATAATCTTGGGGTTTGAATTCCTTGATTTCTTGCTCTCTTCGAATGATCATGGCTAAGGTAGGAGTCTGCACTCTACCAGCGCTTAGTTGAGTATTGAATTTACATGTAAGCGCGCGAGTTACATTTAACCCAATCAGCCAATCTGCTTCAGAGCGGCAAACAGCCGCATGAAAAAGATTATCGTATTGATGCCCAGGTTTTAAGTTACGAAATCCTTGCTCTATGGCTTGATCTGTTTGAGAGGAAATCCATAGACGTTGAAATGGCCCATGCCAGCCGCCTAGTTTTAAAATCCAACGAGCAACCAATTCTCCTTCTCGGCCAGCATCTGTAGCAATGATAAACTGATTTACATCGCGACGTTTCATCAAGTCACAAACTACATGAAATTGATGCCTTGTCTCACGTAACACAGACAGCCGCATTTTTTCAGGCAACATGGGCAAATCTTCCAGGTTCCATTCTTTGTATTTCTTATCATATTCCTCTGGCTCTGCAAGGGTAACTAAATGCCCTAATGCCCAAGTGACAATGTATTGTTGGCCTTCGATAAATCCCTTTTGCTGCTTACTGCAACGCAAGACTCTGGCTAAATCTCTGGCCACACTTGGTTTCTCAGCTAAAACAATTGCTTTCATAGAATGTTCTTTCAAATAGTGCTAGCGAAGTTTCTGGACATAATCAACCCGCCATTTCAGATAGTATTCCAATTTGAGGATTGATCAATTGTACAAAAAATAACAAAGTTCGCAACAAAAAAATTCTACGGCTTTGCCTTGACTAAAATAATTTTTCAATATAACGGATTTTGGTAGGCAAGCTCAGTTGACTGACGAGTTGTGTTTTCCAAAAAACTTCATAATCAAAATAATTTTTTTTGTTGCTTCCGGCTTGTTTCTGGAGGTGCAATGCGTTCTTTATAATTATTTGGAATTTCTTCCAAAAATCTCGAAGGTGCTTGCCGTTGTTCTTTTCCATGGATTATGCGGTATTGACAATGGGTAAGATATAGCAATTGTTGGGCGCGTGTTATACCTACATAAAACAACCTGCGTTCTTCTTGGATATCTTCTTCCATGCAGTTTGATTCCCAACTATAGGGCAATAATCCTTCTTCGCATCCTACCATAAACACTACGGGAAATTCCAATCCTTTGGATGAATGCAAGGTCATTAAACTAATTTTTTCTACATTTGGATTGTAGAGGTCATGGTCACTATGCAACCGAATTTTAGATAAATATATGTCAAGCGTTGGGCAAGATGCAGCAGATTCCATCAACATTTGGCGATCTTCGGAGCTCAAGGTTACTTCTGAAAATTGTGTCAGGATATACTGAATTGTTTCTGGAACAGAGTGTGAGCTTAAATATTTCTCACAATTTTGTTTACGTTCATAAAAAAATTTCAAAGCCGTACGAGCTTCTTGTGTAAAGGCACTCTCTGCTTGTGTTAGAGCATTCCACATTGGAATTTCCAAAACCTGGCTAAATTTATGAACAATATCCACTAAACGTGGGCCTAGTCCAGGTGTTTGGGCCAAGACATCTGCCACGGCTAGATCGTCCTGGGTGTTATACATCAATTGCAGAACAGCGATGCAATGCAAAATACTTGGTTTTTCCCAAAAAGTCTGTTTAGCTAAAATTTGATAAGGCATTCCTGAATGAATCAACGCTGCCTCTAAATCAGCAGCTTGAGCATTCGTACGGTATAAGATGCCAAAGCTTTCAAAGCTATACGAACGTTTAGGAACCTGCTCTATGCGACGTTTTTTCATGGAAGAATGGCTTGTACCGCCGATCAATTTTTCAATTTCTTGGGCTACAAATTCGGCTTCTCTTTGAGAATTACTTGCTGTGTAAGTTTGGATATTTTGGCCTTGCCGGTCTGAAGACAATACTGGAATATCATATCGCGTAGTTTGATGCTCCAGCATCAAAGCGGATGCTGCTTTTACAATTGGGATACTCGATCGGTAATTGCGTGATAAAAAAATCACTTGATCTGTTTTGAAATCATTTTCAAATCTGTCGAAATACCACGGATCTGATCCACGAAACCCATAAATTGCCTGATTGGGGTCACCAATTGCAGTAATGACACATCCTTTGTGGCAAAGAGCTTGTAACATTGCAATTTGCAAACGATTGACATCCTGGTATTCATCAACAGCAATAAAATGGAAACGTTCATGGTACCAATGTGCGATTTCTTCTTTTGACAAGACTTGAACCGCAAGTGCAAGCAGATCGTCTAAGTCAATTGCGTGACATTTCTTTTTGATGTTTCGATACTTTGTTAAGGCTGCTAAGAATTCGTCATCCGCATTTGCTTCAGCCTCGTTGTATTGAGATTTTTTGATTTTGGGAAGCCATGCAATGAGGTCTGGATCGTTCAAACGAAGCATACGAACGCAGTCTTGATCATCCCAGACTCGAAAATTTTTGGGCAAATCAAGGCAATGTCCAAACTCGGACAAAATTTGATACCCCAAACTGTGAAACGTGCAAACTGTTATTTTTTGGGCTTGTTCGCCTAAAAAATCTTGAAGCCTCTCTTTCATCTCGTCAGCCGCTTTGTTGGTAAATGTGATGGCTAAAACTGTTTCTGGTGCTTTTCCACGTTGAATGAACAAAGCAATCCTGCGTATCAAAACCCTGGTTTTTCCAGAGCCTGGTCCTGCCACGATCAGCAAACTCGCTGGTCGTTGGATGGCTTCCAGTTGCTGGCTGTCCACTTTATCTTTCGAATGAATGCTGCTAAATTCCATCTCGCCTGCACCAATGATGGGGTCAGCAGGTTTCTTTACTTCTTCAGGAATGCCAAAATCAACAAAGCGGTTCGATTCTAACGCTAATCTGAACTCAAACGATTGGCCAGGATCAGTAGAATGGCCGGAATCTAAAAATTTGGGAGCTTCTTCGATGCTGCCGGGAGCTTGATTGGGGCCTTCTGAATTTTGGCCTGCATAGCCTATGCTTTCTTCAACATCATAGCTTTTGACTCTTGGATTGCTAGAGATTTGAGCAGCAGCAGGCAATGGCTTCTCTTTGAAATCCCAGCCCGCAAACATGCTTTGTTCTTCAAATTTTGCTCGTTCATCAGGCTTGAAAATGCTGATTTTTCCATATTCTCCATCATAACCAGCCTGGATTTGCAAATGCCCTTCTCGCACTCGTTGGATAGCCGCTGCAAATAGTTTAGATGCCTTTTCTAATTCAACCAGTGGAGTTTTCGACAAAATTTCCAGCTCTGGGCCAAATACATTCAAGAGATGATGATAATAGGCATGAAGTTTTTTACTTTGTTCTCCAACTTCTAAAATTTCAGACAAAATCACTTCCAAGGGAACCAGGCTGGTGAATGGGAACACACGATCTGGCTTTTGGCCATGCTTGCGATCCGCAATCTGCATAACACGGCTCATCACGCCTAAGGTCAAAGGTTTTTTACAAACCGGGCAAATGCCTTTGCATTCCATGGTTTGCTCGGGCGTAAGGCAGGCATTGCATTTGCGATGACCATCAAAATGGTACTTCCCTTCTTCAGGATAAAATTCAATGGTGCCTAAAAATTGCTTAGGATCGCCTGTTTTCAGTGCATTAAAAATGCCTTGATAGGAAAGCTCGCAGTCGAATAGATTGGCTTCTCTTCCCAATTTGGATGCAGAATGTGCATCTGAATTGGAAACCAAAGTAAAACGATCCAGTTGAGAACACATCCAATTCATGGCGGGGTCTGAAGAGAGACCTGTTTCCAAAGCAAAGATATACGGAGTTAAATCTTCAAAGCATTCTTCAATATGGTCAAACCCTGAACTAGAGCCAAAAAGTGCAAACCAAGGAGTCCAGATATGAGCAGGAATTAGATAAATTTCTGGAGAAATCTTGAGCAGCATGTCCAAAAGATCATGACAGTCTATGCCTAAGATAGGCCGCCCATCTGATTTTAGATTCCCCAATTGGCCTAAACGATAGCAAATTCTTTGTGCAACTTCAATGCTTGGAGCAAAAACAATATTATGAATTTTCCGAACTTTATCATTTTTTTTATAAATACTGCTAATCTCAACACTTAGCAAAAATCGAACATCACTAGCGCGAAGCCCTGGCATTTGCTGAACCAAATGATCTGCCCATGTTTTTTTAATCTGAAAAAGGCCGGGTTCAGGGCTAGGCTCCAAGTAAGTTTGAATTTCTTCCAGCCAACCTGGATGTGTAAAATCCCCTGTTCCTATTACCTGAATGCCCTTATAACAAGCCCATTGGCAAAGATTCGGAAAATTTAGTTCATGGCTTGTGGCACGCGAAAATCGAGAATGAATGTGCAAATCTGCAATAAATTGCATTACCAAAAGTCCTTTCAGAAAAGTATTTCACAGAAGCATGTTAGGTCTGTCAGTAAAATTTTTGTTAAATATTTTTGGGAGCACTCAGGAACACCATTGTGAAGTACTCCCAAAGCATATTTTTGGAGCACTATGCCATATGTCCGTTGATAATGAGAAAAGCTTATAATCAATCATTGAGTTCTCAGAATGCGGCTATTGCCTTGCCGGGAGGTCAGTCCGATTTGATCAAAATACTCCAACAGAGGAATCACATATTTGCGGCTTGTGTTGAGCTGATCCCGAAAATCGCCGGCAGTCAGTTCTCCATGTTGTTGGATATAAGCAATGACTTTTTCTCGTGCCTCTTGCAAAGCCTGGACATGAAAAAACATTTCTGGCAGCACCATGGTCAAAATTTCTTTGTCGTGTAAATGCTCTAACAAATGCATGAGTTTTTCTCCAGAAATCATCATCATGAGCGGCAATTCTTCCATATCTGGAGGATTGAATTTGCGTTCCAAAAACAAAGCCTCTAATTTTGCAAGCCATTCTGCCTGCTGATTTGAAAACCGAATTTCTCGATTGGGCAAGAATAAGCCGTGTGTGTTTTCACCCATTTGGTTTGTGTGCAGCAATTCTGCAATTCCATAGTCCAATAGACCAATTTCCCAATGGAGAAGATTGCGTATATCTAACCGCTGGGCATAGATTCTGTGAGGATATTGCATAAAAAATTGGCCCATTGCAGTCAAAATTTGCCGCTGTACTTTTTCCAAAGTTAATGTATGAATATAACGATTAGGACTCCCAGGAATCATGCGAACATTGCCTTGAGAAATTAAAGTTTGCAAAATTTGGGCATATTCTTCTTTTGGTAATTGAGATAATTTTAATAATTCACTTTCTTTGGCCCAAAGAGTAGAGACTGTTTGTAGCATATTTTCAAAGCGAGCTTCTTTATTTTCTAAGATTTGCTCTTTTTCCTGCAGTTGAGCAACCACTTCTTCGCGGAATCGTTTGAGTTTTCTCTCTCCAGAGCCAATAATAATTCCACCGCCTATGGTGATCATAGGAGATGCTAGTCTCAAAACAAAACGATCTCCAGTGACGACTAGCACTGGGTTGTCCAGCCGAATTTGAATATATCCAATTTCACCAGGCATAAGCTCTTTTTTACCCAAGATTGCAATATGGCCTGTTTCTTCCAATGTGCCTGCATGGAAACGAATGGGTGTAAGATGTTCTAAAGGTTTTTCTGCGCTAGCTAAGTATTGAAATCGGGCTTCCAAAAACCGCATAGAATCAAAATATCCAGGCATGACAGCAACTTGACCTCTAACAATATCTTTATAATCAATGTCTTTCACGTTAAGGGCTGTGCTATGGCCTGCACAAGCAAGTTCCACAGGCATTCCATAAGCCTGAATTTTTTTGACTCTTCCGATGTATTGCCCTGGCACAATCTCAATCTCATCGCCAATGCCAATGCTTCCAGAAACAGGTACGCCAGTAATCACAGTCCCATGTCCATGTTTAGAGAATACACGCTGGATGGGCATGCGAAAAATTCCTGTTGTTTCTTTAGGGGCCACAGTTTGCAATTGTTCAAAGAGCACCTGACGAAACTCAGGAAGCCCTTGCCCCGTTAAGTTCGATAATCCAACAATCGGGCTGTGTTCTAAAAATGTGCCTTTGAGAAAATCGCGAATTTCTTCATAAGCTAAACTCACCAATTCTGCATCTACCACATCAATCTTTGTCATGGCAACCATGCCTTTTTCAATGCCTAGAATTTGCATGATCTCCAAATGTTCGCGTGTTTGAGGCATGATACTATCATCGGCTGCAATGACCAAAATGACAAAGTCAATGCTGGTGGCTCCGGCTACCATATTTTTGATGAAGCGTTCATGTCCAGGAACATCAATAATCCCAACTTTTCTTCCGTCTGGCAGCAGTAAAGGCGCAAAGCCTAGATCAATGGTCAAGCCACGCTCTTTTTCTTCTTTGAGCCGATCAGGATCAATGCCGGTCAAGGATTTCACTAAAGAAGATTTGCCATGATCAATATGCCCGGCTGTGCCAATGACAATGTTGAAAATGTCCGACATGATAATCTCCTAGGAAGCCTGCAAAACTTGGGCATTTGCTTGTGCAGCAGAAGGATTAGCCAGGAAAGGTGCTAGGAAAATCAATGGATCTAAGGTATCTGTCTGGACATGGCTAAAAATATCAGAATGAAAGAAATATTTTTCAACTTCTATGATACTATCTATCAAAAGATCTGTTGTGATCCCTGTATCTGTACCTATGTTTGCAATTGCTATCAAAGTCACGAGAGCTACCGCAGTTGAAAAGATGCCCATGGCTTCCAAAAGACTACGAGAAAAATAATGGTCGGTCATAAATAAATGAACATACAAATAATTTTGTAAGATTTCTTGCAATTCATGCGACAATATTTTGCATTCCGTAATATAGCTTTGGTATTGAGTAGCCATTTCTGGAGTCACTTTGTCCGTATATCCCAAGCGTTTTTTCAAAAGTCCAATCGAAAAGATCAGTTCAGGATCAGATTGTACTCTTTGTTCCCATAATTCCAAGATTTGGAATAATTGCTGCAAATGGCTAATGATATGCTCTGATTTAATCTCAGGATTTATAACGGGCGTTTCTAAAATTTGAGTTAATTTTTCTTGGCTGATGTTTTGTTCTGCGCATTCTTTGATTTGATGCCAGAACCAAGCTACAAAAGCTGCCCTTGAAACATTGGATGTGGTCATAAAATTTTGAAAACGATAGAAAGAATCCCAATCAATCACCTTTTCTGGAGCAATACGCACCCATGTATGGGATGCTACGTCCATTTTTAAGGAAAACCTGCTTCCAATTTGATCACTTGGCCAAACTGCTGCATATACAGGCTCTTTGCATAAAAATTTGGTGGCAGCTAAACATGAAAATGTAGAATTAACATAGATGACTCGCGGCGTTTTCACTGCATAAAACGGATATGAAATACAAATATTGGGCTTGATTCCTTGTCCCCAATGAGCATGCAAAAAACAACGATGATCCTGCTGGAGAAAGCAGCAATGATTATCGCGCATATGTAAATACCCGGATTCAATTTTGCCATGGTCGGTTTTTTTTAAGTCAAAACCATAAGGCTGTGGTCGCTCTTCTACGGGAATTTTACGAATTGCCAGAATAATTTCCTTAAATTCTGCCTGGTCTGCTTCAATGTTCCAGCCATAACAGCATCGGCCACATTGTGAGCAACGATAATCCGCCAATAAAGACGGCATAACGTATTCCATAATTTTTCTTTCTTTTACTGCTACCCTGCATGCATTCTATGATGCAGCCGGGTCTTGAACTTTTTTCTCAATATGTGGATTTCGGAAATTCTAACTTGTTGTGCTAGAATATACTAAAAAAAGATCCTTAATCTGTATCAATCAAAAAAATTCGCTCGGAAACAAAAATTCTCTTTGATAGAATGCTACGTTTTCCTGTGTCCCGTCAGGACACGATAAGAGCCGACATAACCTGGGGTTAGAAACCCCAGGCTTTATTCCCAAACCGCTTCGCGGCAAAAAAACTTTGCTCCAGTGCAATCTTATACGAGAGTTCTAAATATAACGAATTTTGGGGAGCTTAGATAAATAGCATCCCATTTCGCTATCCCTATATGTCAATATTGCTTAAGTGGAGAACCTCTCCATAAGCAGTCATCAGCCCCCAAACAAACGTTATCATCAACTTTTTTGCAAGGCTGCTAAGATTGCTTAGGTCCCTCAGCTTCATTTTTTAAATGGTTGACCAATTCTTGAAGATCGCACTGTACCAGGAAGTTACAATCTGGATAGCCAGCACAACCCCAAAATAAACCATTTCTGCTATATTTTAGTTTTAACTGCTTATGGCATATAGGACAAGTTCGATTTTGCAAAGCCATTGGTATTTTGATGACATCTAGGGAAAATTTTTGGATATTTTTGCATTTTGGATATCCACTGCATCCTAAGAATAATCCTCGTTTACTTTTACGAATAATAAAAGGCCTGCCACATTTTTCGCATGTTTTCTGAACCAAACCAGCAAAATCATTCTCTCCGTTGGAAAGGGACTTACTAGTTTGGCACTCAGGGTAACGGCTGCAGGATAAAAACATGCCATGCGGCCCCCAACGCTTCACCATAGAAGCTCCACAAGTTGTGCATAATTCGCTAGTAACCTCAAGTGGCTGTGGCTTACCATCCGCTCCCAAAGGTAATGTTTGTTTGCAATCTGGGTAAGCTGAACATGCTAAAAATTTGCCCATTTTGCCATCTCGAATGATCATTGGATGTCCGCATTTTTCACATTTATATTCTGTGACCACAGGTATAATAGGTTGGCCAGATTGATTTAATGATAATGTACATTTACATTTAGGGAAATTAGAACATCCTAAAAATTTACCTTTCTTATTGTATTTATAAACCATGGCTCCGCCACATTTGGGGCATATAACTTCGGATATTTCTGGGTGTTGTTTCAAATTTTGCATGTTTTGATACGCTAATTCTAAATCTTTTGAAAACACATCATAGAATTCACGCACCACACTTACCCAGGGAATTTCACTATCCTCGATTTTATCTAATTTATCTTCCAACTGCGAGGTAAATTCAGGATCAATAATTTTTGCAAAATAGGCAGTGAGCTGTTCGGTTACTTTTATACCAAGCTCTGAAGCATAAAAAGTGCGATCTTGTAACTTAACATAACCTCGCTCTTGGATGGTGCTAATAATCGGAGCATAAGTACTAGGCCGACCAATTCCTCTTGTCTCCAATGCTTTTACTAAAGTAGCTTCTGTATATCGAGCTGGAGGCTGGGTAAAATGTTGGCTTGCCTGTAGATCTAGCAATGTTAATTCTTGCTGTTCTTTTAGGTCGGGTAAAGTCTTTTCTTCTTCTCCAGAACGATTGGTAAGCAAAAGTTGATAGCCAGGGAAGAGCATTTGCC
>JAKLHB010000066.1:14048-16917 GCA_022710345.1 Planctomycetota bacterium | reverse complement strand
CAATGCTGCTGAACTGCGTTGCGCCTATCGGAGCAGAGGTAATCCTGGTATCAAGGATCATGACATTGGCTTGCGCTTGGTTTTCAAACCATGATGTGTACATAAAAATATCACCTTTCATGCCATAATGATGCAAGTCAACCTCACTTAAGATAAGGTATCACAAATAGCTAACAGGACATGCTACAGTTCTGTTCCATTGCCAGAAATAAAAAAATACGCCGCATTAAGCGGCGTATACATGGCAACATTATAGAATGTGCATTTAAGCACAACAGGAGTCTTCAAGGTTTACATTTTGCCTAGGCCGCGGAGAATTTTTTCAGGCATGATGGGCAATTCGCGGATGCGCACACCACAGGCATGGAACACGGCATTGGCAACTGCAACAGCAGGGCAATTGATTGGGATTTCAGCCACTGCTTTGGCACCAAATGGGCCAGTTGGCTCGTATGTTGGGACAAAACGAACAACGATTTCTGGCATATCTAAGGTTGTAAAAATGTGGTAATTGTAGAAATCTGTGTTCACAGGTTTACCTTGATCATCAAAAATCATATATTCGCTTAGGGCATGGCCCAAAGACTGCGGAATGCCGCCTTGTACCTGTCCTTCTGACATTTGGGGGTTGATCACTTGGCCAATATCTGTCACAGACACAATCTTTTTAACACGAATAATTCCTGTGTCTGTATTCACTTCAACTTCAGCAAATGTAGCGTTGAATGGTGGCGGAGAATCATAGCTTAAATGGGACTTGCAGGACATAATCTGCTGTTGATGTTCAGTATACATCGCCTTCATGCAAATATCAGCATAAGAAATACTGCGGCCATCCAAAGCTTGTACGAAGCCATTTTGAATTTTAGCTTCTGATACTTTTAAAATTTCTGATCCAATCTTGAGGATTTGGGCTTTGACATCTTCAGCGGCTTTTTTCACTGCACCACCCGAAATATACGTAGTGCTCGATGCATAAGCGCCTTTGTCAAAGGGCGTGATATCTGTGTCTGCAGCATACACCACAATTTTTTCAACTGGCACTTCTAAGACTTCAGCCGCAATTTGGGCCAGGGATGTGTCTGTGCCAGTTCCAAGGTCGGTTGCGCCAACCATGAGATTGAAGCTACCATCTTCATTCATTTTAATAAATGCGGATCCCATATCAATGCCAGGAATGCCAGAGCCTTGACCACAGATTGCTACGCCAACGCCTCTGCGAATTGGGCCGAATTGTTTGAGATTGCGAAGTTCATTCCATCCAATGAGCTGCTTTCCTTGTTCTATGCATTCATGCATACCAGAAGATCGAATCATGGCTGGGAAGCCTTCTCGCCCTTCTCCAAGCACTTTGGCAATGGGCAAAGGATCGCCTACTTTGACATAGTTTTTATGCCGAAATTCAATGGGGTCAATCTTAAGCTCTTGGGCGATTTCATCCATGATGCTTTCAAGGGCAAAAAAGCCTTGAGGTGCTCCATAGCCGCGATATGCTCCGGCTACTGGCAAATTGGTATACACTGCATGCCCAATCACACGCATATTAGGGCATTTGTACAATGACAAAGCTTTATTGGCAGTAACGGACATCACAGTTAGACTATGTGCACCATACGCTCCTGCATTTTCCAAAATATGCAAATCCATGGCTTGAAGCGTATAATCCTCATTGACACCCACACGGAACCGCAGAATTTGAGGATGGCGAGATCGAGAAGTATGCAATTCTTCTGCTCGTGTGGTTTCCATTCTGGCTGCATGACCTGTTCTGAGCGTTACTGCAGCGCAAAGCTCTTCGTTTAAAATTTCTTGCTTATTTCCAAATCCGCCGCCGATTCTAGGCTTGATAACTCGGATTTTAGAAATCGGGAATTGCAGCACTTCACCCACAATTCTACGGACATGATATGGGACTTGGGTTGCTGTGCGGATCACAAGCCTGCCATATTCATCCAGCCAGGTGATGGTGATGTGTGGTTCAATATGGGCTTGTTGTGCATAAGGCATGCTATATTCACGGTCAAAAACGTATTTTGCTTGCTTTAATCCAGCTTCCACATCACCGATTTGAGCCTCTAAATGCGCAGGCATATTGCGTTTTGCATCGCCGAACATGGTTTTGCCAGGCTCAGGATGAATCACCGTAGGATTGTCCAGGGCTTTTCTAGGATCTAGGATTGCAGGAAGAAGTTCGTACTCCACTCGAATTTGGGAAAGGGCCGCCTCTGCAGCTTCCAGGGTTTCTGCTGCGACCAACGCCACACGATCTCCCACAAAGCGGACTTTTTCATCTAAGATTCGCGTATCACGAGGAGATGGCTCTGGATATCCTTGACCTGCTGTGGTATAGTAGTAAATAGGAAAATCTTGATGCGTTAAAACCAATACCACACCTGGAATTTGCATGGCTTTGGTTGCATCAATTTTGGTGATTTTTGCGTGTGCATGAGGGCTACGCAAGACTTTCAGATGCAACATCCCCTTGGGATGTGGAATATCATCCGCAAACATAGGGCTGCCTGCTGCAAGGCCAGGTCCATCCACGCGCATTGCCTTTTGTCCTACGTATTTCATGGCTTTGCTCCTTTTGCTTCTTGGACAGATTCGATTGGCTTGACATATCCAGTGCATCTGCATAAATTGCCTGCTAAGGCATCTTTAATTTCTTCTTGAGTTGGGTTGGGGTTTTGAAGCAATAAGGCATGAGCAGAAAGTACCATGCCTGGAGTGCAATAACCACATTGAATTGCTCCATGTTCCACAAAGCTTTGTTGCAAAGGATGCAAGTTGCTCACATTGCCTAATCCTTCGCTTGTAAGCACTGTTTTTCCTTGTAAAGTATGGAGCAAAATTAGACATGAATTATAGG
>JAKLHB010000066.1:2518-14038 GCA_022710345.1 Planctomycetota bacterium | reverse complement strand
GCTTTGTTGTCAATGAGCACAGTGCATGCCCCGCATTCGCCATGATCGCAGCCATGTTTCACACTCACGATTCCAATTTTGCGCAAATATTCCATGAGGGTTTGGCCAGGCAAGAAATCAGCGATCAGAGGCTGGCCATTTAAAATAAAAGAAACTTGCATTTTTTCCATAACACACCTGCTGTTATTTCCAGACCTGAAGGATGTTTTGAACTTGAGTTTTCACTAAGTGTGCTTTGTACTCGATGGAACCATACGCATCTGTCACAAAGCATTCTTTTGCCAAAGTTTGGATTTGTGGATTTAATTGATCCATTGAATTTTCTTTTTTCAAGATCAAAGTTCCCATTTGCTTGACTTTGCCTGCGATCACGCATTCTATACCATCATGATTTGGTAGATGCGCAAAAATCAAAAAAGGCTCTGCGGATGGGATCACGCTGTATCGTTCCAATTCCAATACCTTAAGTTGATGAACATCCAGGACTATTTTTGTGATGATGCCACGGCCAGACCAATCCCGTAAATTGACCAAATGATCATTGGTGGTAAATATCTGGAGTCGTGCCTGGATCGCATAAAGTAAAGCATATAATTCTGAACTCAACCTTTTTTGAGCGATTTCTCCGCCCAGAGTTCTTTGGTTTCGAATGTTTTTGGAAAAGCACGACATCTGCGCGCATTTTCCTAAAAGTTCATGGCCCCATTTTTCAGCAATCGTCTGAATGCTCATGCCTGCTTCCAGCATAATCTCATGCTGCGTTTGTGCTGCCGTCGTTCCTATTAAAGAGCGAATATCAATCAAAGCACGAATATTCGAGTTTCTCTCGGATACTAAATAAGAGCCACCGCTTATAAATACCTGATCTGGATAGTGATAGCATTGCATGGCTTTCGACAATGAGCTTGGACTATAAATTTTTTCAATGCTTGCCCACATAAATTCCTCTTTTTGTCTGCAATTGAAATACTGAAGCAAGATATAGGAAAAGAAAAACTTGGATACTGGTTTACTTCACTATATCACACAATTCAAATTTCCGCAACCTATTTTTTATAGTTTTCAAATTCACTTAACTGATTATTTCAAAATATATTATATAATTAATTCATTTAAAAGTTATACAAAACAAAAACATCCTGCGGTATGTTTTTGCTTGCATCATTCACATGGTTCTATAGAGAAATTTTGATGCCCACGACCTTTCTGGCAACGCTGGCCATACCAAATCTCTGTTACAAACCATTTTCCATTGTCATCTTTTTGAAGAGCGATTTCGTATCTAGCAGCAGCGGCTGAGTCATCGGGTAAATTTGGCCTTAAAATGGAAAAAAAAGCATAGTCAAAGCCTATTGTTTCTTTTAGATAGACAATTGGTCCTGCATCACTTCCGCCTGAGCATTCGTATGCAAGTGTTTTAGGATCAATTTTAGGATCAACCCAATGAGGAAATCGTCTTGGATCTAGTTTGGCTAAAGAATCCCTGGATGCAACGCACAAGATGCAGATAACCAAGATGACTAACCCAAACGCGGCGAAAATCTTCCTATACAAAATTGTTTGCTGTGTCATTGTTTTTTCCTTTAAGCACAATGTTAAAGCATTGTATTTCCATAAACTAATTCGCCACCAACATACGTTTGTAAGACTTTTGTCTTGAGGATTTGGTCTGCTGAGACTGCTTGTAAATCTTGATCCATGACCACAAAATCTGCCCATTTGCCAATTTCTAAAGTGCCTTGGTCTTGCTCTGCAAATCCAGCATACGCGGCATTCCACGTAAATAAAGCCAAAGCTTGAGATCGAGATAGAGCTTCTTGAGGGAACCAACCTCCTTGGGGCTTGCCAGCTTCATTGCATCGAGTTATGGCAGCATAAATCCCTCTCAATGGATTGATTGGCTCAATGGGCACATCAGACCCGCCGGCTAACATGGTGCCTTGTTCTTGAATCTTACGCAGCAAGTAGGATCGCTGCACACGCTCTGGGCCTAAACGTTGCTCTGCCCAAAGCATGTCTGCAACAGCATGCGTAGGTTGGACAGAGGCCAAAATTCCTAATTGAGCAAATCGTGGAATATCGCTTTGCAAAAGGGTCTGAGCGTGTTCAATTCGGGGTCGTAATTGCCGACGTTCTGATGCGGTCATTTCTTGCTCAAGGATGTTCAAGATGATATGGTTGGATCTATCGCCAATGGCATGGATGCAAATTTGCAGTTTAGCTTCTTTTGTTTGTCGGATTTTTTTGCGCAATTCTTCTTCAGTGAGCAATAGTAGGCCTCGATTCCCTGGATCATCGCTATAATCTTCAAATAGAGCTGCGCCACGAGAACCTAATGCTCCATCGGAAAATAGCTTGACTGCTCGGACTTTGACATACGGCTCATGAATAGGGCATTGGCAAAGTTTTTCAGGAAGCAGATTTTCCTGCTTCATTCCATAGATCATAGCTTGAATTCGTACCATTGGGCGATGTTGGGCTTGAAATCGGCGATATAGAGCAATAGTATCCCATTCAGTGCCAGCATCATGTACGCTAGTAACACCAAAACGCAGGCATTCGTGTATGGCTCTTTCGAGAGCGCCTTCTAATTCTGCCGCATCACTCTGTGGAATTGCCTGTTCCACTAATTTCATAGCATTGTCTAAAAAAATGCCTGTGATGGCTCCATTTGCAGTGGCTCGGATCAATTTGCCGCCTTCTGGATCATGCGTTTGGCGATTCACTTGCGCTTGATGCAATGCAGCGGAATTTGCCCAGCCTGCATGGCCATCTACTCGAATCAGCCAAACAGGCTGGTTTGGGAAATGTTGATCTAAATCCTGGGCAGTTGGAAATTCATGGCTTGGCCAAATATTTTGATCCCAACCAAAGCCCTGTATCCATGCATTGGGTTTACCGTATGCAAGGCTTTGATGCAGTCTTTCCATCACTTCAGCTTTATTTTTTGCACCTACCAAATTCACACGCATGAGTTGCATTCCAAGCCACATTAGGTGTGTGTGGGCATCAATCCAGCCTGGATAAACAAATGCGCCATGCAAATCTATTACTTTTTCCGCATCCACAGTAGCCTGCACTTGCTCAAATGAGCCAATTGCAACAATTCTCTGACCTTGGATTGCAAAAGCTGCTGCTTTTTGATCCAATAGATATGGGCGGAATCCTAAAAAAATTGTTCCGTGATGGAATACAGCATCTGCAACAATTTTAGACATACAATGTGCTTTCATCAAAATTTATCTTGCTTTTTCCAAAATGAATAAAGTCCGTGCACGCCTAAATTTCCAACTTCAGATAAAGCCTCTTCATACGCAGCAAGAGCAGCCATAAGTCCTTGCAAATCCAAATGCATCTTTTGGGATTCTTGTTGGGCAATCTTCATGTCTTTGACAAAGTGCTTGATAAAAAAACCTGGTTGGAAATCGCCTTGCAGAATTCTTGGAGCATAATTCGCAAGGCTCCAGCTTGCAGCGGCTCCACTTCCAATTAAATCCAATACTTTAGGCATATCTAAACCTGCATGTTCTGCATATAGCATGCCTTCTAACATTCCTAACACAGTTCCTGCGATCATAATTTGATTGGCCATCTTGGTATGTTGTCCAGCCCCAGCCGGGCCTACGTGTAAAATCTTACGGCCAAATAATACCAATATTGGCTGAATATGTTCTAATACAAAATTAGGTCCACCAACCATAATCGCAAGCGTTCCTTCACGCGCTCCTTTATCGCCGCCACTCACAGGTGCATCCAAAGTATAGATAGCCTTTGCTGCTGCTTCTTGGGCAATTTTACACGCTAAACTTGGCTCACTTGTGGTAAAATCGCATAGAATTGTGTTGGGTTTTGCATTTGCCAAAAGTCCATGAGGGGCCAAATAAACTTCCTCTACATCTTGAGGAAACCCAAGCATTGTAAAAATGATGTTCGATTGTGCTATATCTGCTATGCTGCTGCACCATTGAGCACCAGCTTGAAGTAGAGGTTCGGCTTTTTGCTTTGTCCTGTTATAGACATGAACACAGTATCCTGCTTTGAGCAAATGCAACACTAAACTTTTGCCCATGACACCTGTGCCAATCCAACCAATTGGGCTATGATGGTCTAAGATAGGCATAGGATGCGTATTTGATGTTGTAGATTGTGTCATTCTTCACCTCCTCCACGTTCAGGCGATGGAATTTCTTGTAATGCTTTGGCCAATAAATTTAATTTTTGGTCTGACTGCAATTTCCATAATTGAGCTTCTCGGTCTTGGGGATTGAGTGCTAGAATACGGCATGCAGCTTCTCTGACCTCTCCAAAATTCCCATGTGTGAGACATCGCATGGCGTAATTTTTATAATAATCAATGGCTTTACGATTTTCTTGTAACAGTTCGCAAAGTTCTGCAACTTCCTTAAAACACCAAATTTCCTTATCCGCGGCTAGTTCTGCAATATGAGAAAATGCTTGGATAGCTTCTGGAAGCATGCCAATGGCTTTGGCCAAATATCCAACTAGACGATATTCATCCACGGCCTTGGCTTGGAGATTCAAGGCATCCAAAATTTCAGATCGTCTTTGTCTGGCAGTAAGATTGAATGGGTCTATATTGAGGATTGAGTCAAATGCTTCGCGCGCTCTCCGAAGATCATTTTTTTCATAGCTTCTAGTTCCAAGTTGCATATATTCATGAATTGCTGCTTGCCTCTTTTGCTGCTTTAGTAAAATATCAGCTAGCATTTTTCGACTGCGAAAATCGTCTGGGTCTAAAAGAATGGTTTTGCGTAGATACAGCAACAGCTTATCTATGGTATTTGTTTTTTGCAATAAAACTAAAAGTTCTCGTAGAATGCTCAGTGCATTGTGCTCATCTTCCAGCAAAATATAAGTTTCAGTGAGCCATTCTCGAGCTGGAATATTTTCAATATCATGGCGTAAAATACAGTCGCATACATCTACTAAGATTTCGCAAAGATTTTTCATTGAATTTCGATCGGTATTTTGTTTAGCCATGTTTTGGACATAATTGTGCAGGATAGATCCTAACTCTTTGTATTGTTGTACTCCTTCGGGAATTTTCCCCAATTCAATATTGCCGCGTGCCAATTCTAAATGGGCTTTAATATTTGCTGAATCAATGGCAAGAATCTTACGATACGCATCCAGGCATCTGTTGAAATCTTCCTGCTTACGCATCAAATTGGCTAAAATACCGTATGTTTGAATGGCATTTTCTTTGTCTCCCATTTCCAAGTACAATGTTGCCATGAGTTCAAGGTTACTGGGGCTTGATGGATAATTGCGGTTTGCATTGTCGAGCACCAAAATAGCTTTGCGTTTATCTGTCACAGATACTTTGCGTGCATATTTAGCTGAAATTTCGGCTGCTTTGTCTTTTTTACCCCATTTATTGAATGCTGTGATGAGTTTTTCGTATGCTTCGAGTTGAATTTGATCATCTTGGCTAAAATCAACGATCTTACGATATGCACTCACAGCTTCAGCGTACATATTGGATTCCATACATAAGCTGCCTAATTCACGATATTTTTCAACAGCCTTGCCCGTAAGCCCAGAGGCTTCATAAGCGTATGCCAACCATTGTACTGTAAGTAAGCTTTTGCTGCCTAATTCCTCAACTCGTTCATAAATCCGAATGCACTTCTTGGTATCTTCTCGTAATACATCCAATGCAGGAAGTTGCAGTAGCTCTTCAGCGGTTTTCAATCGAGCGATTTCTGCGGCTACTAAAGATGCGGAAATACTCATCAATACAAACGCAGGCATTCTTGCCTGTTCCATAATTTCATCAAAATCTCTCAAGCCATTGATTAGGTTGATAATCGTAATGACTTTGCTGATCTCACTGCTTGGTTCTAAGTTAATTTTTTCTTGGGAATGCAAAAGAAATAAAATTTTGATGATAATTTCTTTCTGAAGACGAGATTTACTGATCATCGCAGATAATGCTTTATTGGTTTCGAGTACTGCGACAATCAAAAATATTCTTTTGAATTCTCGAGTCTGATTTCCTTGGATTGTCCCATTTTTAACGAGTTCTGCTAATAAGTCCATGGATTTTCCAGCAGAATAGCCAACCTTGGAAACTGTTTCAAAAAAATCAGGCCATTCAGACACAGTGTTAGCAATCATGCTCGACAAATCTGTTGCAGACATTGTATTCGGCAATGGAGCATGCTGCACTAAATACATAATGTCTCGATTCGATGGAATGACGTTGCGAATGAGTTTCCATTCATCTTGCCGTCGGGTGGCTTCCATAACTAAGGCTTGGGGATTGATGGCAATGGGAAGGCTCATCAATTCTCGCTCTGGCAAATGAGAAGGAAAAGAATTTTCTACAAATTCGCAATGCACATTGGGCCAATTGAATAAATCGTACATTTCTTCATTGATCTGGCCACTGCAAATTTGTGATAAAAATTGCTCATCTTTGAAGCTTGGCTCTGGTAGCTCAGTTTCTTTCCAAAATTGAATCCATGATTTTTTAGAATTGCGTTGTTTAGCTAATAAGCTTTCAATTGTTTCTTTTTCCATCTCATGACAATGGATCAATGCTTCAACTAGAATATTGCGGCGATAGGAAAAGGCAGCCATGCGGATGTTGCCTTTGACAAAAAAAATATTTGCTTCTTTGTCGTCTTTTTGCACTTTTAAAGTGCCTGTTTGTTCCGCATCATTGATAGTTTGAAAAATTCCTGGTAATCCAAATATATCTATTTCGCTCATAATTGAATGCACCTCCGGCAACTCTTAAAAATGAATTCTAAAAGAAGCAGATTCTTTTGGACAATAGGCAAAACAACGGCCACAGCTTACACACTTGGCTGGATCAGGTTCAGCAGTCCCACGCTGCCGATAGATGGAAAATTGGATTAGTTTAGCCATAAACACAAGGCCTAAGAAGATGCCTAGATACCAAGTACTTTGCTTAACCCTACGCTGAATTTGCGCAGCATCTTCATATAATTGTTGGAGAGGTTGCCCATGCGCACGGAATGCCTTGGTTTCTTGTGTTTCTTGCAAAAAAACCCCTTGTTCTAATCTTTGGAAATGTTCAGCAAGGGCGACTGTTGGGTGAAGTTGAGATAATGGTATTGCAGCAAAGCTTGTTAGCCAAGCGCAACATGCTATGACAGGAATAGCAAGAGTGAGAATGATGCCAAGCCTTCGTCCCCATAATAAGCCGGATTCCACTGGCTCATTAGGATTTAGACCCTGAATTGCATCAATTGGACAAGCATCTTTGCATAAATGGCAGGCTACACATTGATCTGTTGTAATTTTAAGATGATACCATGAAAATCTAGCAAACCAGCCGAGGAGCACTCCATAAGGGCATATAAACCGGCAATATGGCCGAGCAATCACAGTTCCCAAAAGAAGTAGGCAAAAACCAAAAAGCAATATATACCAAGTGCCAGACCAACGGAAAAAAACAACAAAAGGATCATATCTACATATCAAAAATGCGCTGCCTGTGCTTGCGGCTACAACCGCAATTCCTAAGTAAAAATATCGGATCATCCCTAATATTTCAGCAAACCAAGCCGGTAGCCGCCAGGGCCGAATGATCACGAAATCCTGAAGACTTCCCATGGGGCATACAGCAGCACAAAAAATCCGACCAAATAAAAGACTTGCCAATAATGGCGCAACAAAAACGATGACTGTGGAAAGTGGGACTAAGTATTGTGCATCAGTTAGTCCTAATGCAATATTTTGCAAGGCTCCAATAGAGCAGATACATCCATGTTTCCAAAATCCCAAATATATCAAAGCAACCAGGCTTGTGATCAAAATACCCAGCCTCGACCTATATCGCAAAGCAAAATATGCGGCTAATATCAATAAGCAAATTAGGATAGTGATATCCCAGAACCAGGAGTTTGGCTCTGAGAAAGGGAGATATGGCTCTGGAAGCTGATGTCCAGATTCAAAATCTGGCTTTGGAAAACGATCTTGAGCTCCTAAATGCAAGGAAATAAGGCTGGGAAAAGCAAACAAAAGTGGCCTAATCTTTAGCATGAATCCCTTTCCAAATATACAGATTTGATTTGGGAACACGGCGGAATGCTTGATTAGGGCAGCGTCGCGCAATAGCACATTCATTGCAGTTCACACACCGATCATGGCGAACTTGTAAAAACAAAGAGCCATTTCCAAACGAAGTGCAGCCTTTCACACATTTGCCACATCCAATACACCATTTTTCAACAATCATATATTCGTAGTATGGGTCTTCAATAAATGTACGCTGGATAGCTTTCGTGGGGCAAAGTTGATGTTCAGCAGCAGTGTCCAATACTTTAGCAAATGGCTGATAATAGCCTCCACATAATTTACAATATCCACAAAGTGCATACGCATGGACGCATTTTACTGCTGATGGCTGCAGTACACATTCAGTGGCACATCGGCCACATTGTACACAACGAGACGGATCAATTTGCCAAACCAAGCCATCTGGCTGATAGCTTGGTTTGCGAAAGCTTAGACCGGCTAATCCAAGTAAAGGTAACGCTAAACATCCACGCACCAGATGCCTTAGAAATTTGCGGCGGTCCATTAGGATTCCTATTTATCTAAATGCTCGATAGCTTTCTGTTTATTCGGAAATATAGGAAGACGATCACTGAGGCCTAATAAATCAAACAACGTTCGGAATTTGTCCATCACATTGATCAGGCAAATTCCTTTTTGTGCATTCGGGTGCTGCGTAAAATTGATCAGCAGTCCAAATCCACTGCTTGTCATCCCTGTTACATTTTCTAAATCTAAGATCAAGCGAACAATGCCTTGACTATAGACTTTGTTCACTGCGTGTTCCAAAATTGGAACATTTTCTTGATTGATCTGTCCACACAATTTTAAGACAGCAATTTCGCCAACATTGCATTTGTGTTTTTCAATATCAATCGTTAATTCCATGTTTTTTACCCCTTGAGGTGATGTTTTCTTCTTGAAAGAACCCAAAAAGCACGGTATATTATAGAAAAGCCTGATTATTTTTGCAAGAAAAATCATGGAAGAAAATTGGACAGTAAGCAAATGCCTAAAATTGATTAAGTTATGCACATTCTAGGAGATATTGGATGGATATATTACAACCCCAAGAAATTGAGGCTTTGAAAATTGCTTTTCAAAAAGACTTTATTCAGTTACGAGATGAAATAGCAAAAGTGATTGTTGGCTATTCGGACATCATCGAACAAGTTTTAATCAGTTTATTTGCAGGCGGCCATGTTTTGTTAGAAGGCGTGCCTGGACTTGGCAAAACAATGTTAGTGCGCACCATGTCTAAAGTATTGGATATATCCTTTAATCGTATTCAATTTACCCCTGACTTGATGCCAGCGGATATTTTAGGTACTAACCTCATTGATGTAGATGAGCATGGCCATCGTTCTTTCCAATTTCAGGCTGGGCCAATTTTTGCTCATTTGGTTTTAGCCGATGAAGTGAACCGCGCTACTCCCAAAACTCAATCTGCTTTGCTGGAGTGCATGCAGGAAAAAAGTATTACCAGTAGCGGCATTACTCGCCATCTTCCACCACCATTTTTTGTCATGGCTACCCAAAACCCATTGGAAATGGAAGGAACATATCCTCTGCCCGAGGCACAACTGGATCGGTTTATGTTCAAGTTATTGGTTCCATTTCCTGGGCTAGTTGATTTGCAGGAAATCTTACGCCGTACCACAGGGAACATCACGTTAGATTCTCAAAAGATTCTTGATTGTTCTAAAATTTTGCAATATATGGAATTTGCTAAATCTATCAGTTCAGATGTGGTGCAAGAATATGCAGCTCGAGTTGTTTTAGCTACGCATCCTAAAAATCCTTATAGTGTACCTCTAGTGGATAAATATGTGAGATATGGAGCCTCTCCACGGGGAGCGCAAGCCCTTATTTTAGGCGGAAAGATCAAAGCAATTGCAAGCGGGCGGTATAATGTGAGTTTTGACGACATCAAAGCATTAGCAGCATCTAGCTTACGCCATCGTATGATTTTAAATTTTGAAGGTGAAGCTGAACATATCTCCACAGACCAAATTATCCAAGAAATTCTAGAAAAAACGCCATTGAGATTAGACATGCCTAACCTATAGCTAATGTTAGAAGTAAGAAATTTTATTTGAACGGACCCAATATGCAGCAAAACGATTTCTTAGACCAAGATTTTTTGCAAAAGCTTGAGCAAATCTCACTTTTATCGCGTAAGGTGTTCCACGGACTTCTCAAAGGTGAACGGCGAAGCAAAAAAAAAGGTGTTTCCATTGAATTTGCAGATTATCGCGATTATGTTCCAGGGGATGATCTTCGGTTTTTGGATTGGAATATTTATGGCCGCTTAGAACGATTATTCATCAAACTTTTTCAAGAAGAAGAAGATTTGAACGTATTTTTTTTAGTGGATAGCTCAGAATCCATGAATTTTGGTACCCCTAGCAAATGGATCTATGCTAAAAAGCTCGTTGCAGCTTTGAGCTATGTAGCCCTAATGGGTTTAGATCGTATTTCTGTTGCAGCATTTGCAGGCAATGTCCATGATCATTTGCCTCTCATGCGAGGCAAACATGCTGTATGGCGGTTGTTTGAATTTTTGCGCAACCTCGACATCCATAGCCAGGAACCCACGAATTTAGAGCAAGCATGCCGAACTTTTGCCATGCAAAGCAAGAGCAGCGGCATGATCATTCTTTTATCTGATTTTATGGATCCAGGCGGCTATGAAGAAGGCCTTAAGTTCTTTGCTAGCCGAAATCATGATGTCTTGGCAATTCAAATTTTATCTCCAGAGGAAATTCAACCTACTTTAGTGGGGGATATTCGATTGGTGGATTGTGAAACTGCATCCACAGTTGATTTAAGCATTTCAGCACATCTTTTAACACGATATGATCATATTTTGCATGGTTATCTGCAGCAACTCAAAGATTGGTGCGTTCGCCATGATATTTTTTATTTATTCACGAGTACAGAGCAAAGTTTTGAAGATCTAGTTCTAAAATATCTGCGCAATTTAGGCATGGTGCATTGAATTCGCAGTTTTAGCAGGCACTCAAACAAACATTGCTCCCTTCTGCCAATTGCAGCCGAGGGCAAACTGTTTTTGACAATTGCAAACACAGCAAACTCAAACAAACATTGCTCCCTTCTGCCAATTGCAACTGTTTTTGGCAATTGCAAACACAGCAAACTCAAACAAACATTGCTCCCTTCTGCCAATTGCAGCAGACGCTGTCGGTTACTTTTTAGCCGGCCAAGCAACAGCAAAACAAGTAAATTGTCTTTGGATGTTTTTTAGGTGAGAGAACTCTCGTATAAGATTTCACTGCAGCAAAGTTTTTTGCCGCGAAGCGGTTTGGGAATAAAGCCTGGGGTTTCTAACCCCAGGTTATGTCGACTCTTATCGTGTCCTGAAGGGACACCGGAAAACCTGGCATTCTATCAAAAAAAACTTTTATTTCCGAGCGAATTTTTTTTGATTGATACAGATTAAGTATC